>DASXRB010000772.1:0-2623 GCA_036506875.1 Kribbellaceae bacterium
CTGTCATGACGTGGCGCAGCACCGCGGTGCCCACTCAACAGCTACCCGCGTTGCTTGCGACGATCCGCCGCGACGGCGGCACCGTCGTCAGCACCAAGCCCCAGACGGACCACGTCCTGGTCACCTGGACCGTCCGGTCGCACGGCGCCTGAGTCACCGCGACTACCTGCGCACCGCCTGTCCCGGGAGAACGTCGCAGGCCCGTGCCGGCTGGAGCCGCTCTACGGGCGCTGTCAGTCGGCGAGTACGCCGACCCCGTCGCGGACGTCGAAGAGGAGCTGCGTCTCGGTCTGGCGTACGACGCGGTGCACGGTGATGTGTTCGAGGACCAGGTCACGGAGCGCCTCGGGGCTGCCGACCGCGACGTGGAGGTGGAAGTCGTCCTCGCCGGCGAGGTGGAAGACCTGGATGACGCCGGGCACCTTGGTGAACTGGGCGTGCAGCCGGGTGACGTGCTCGGCGTTGTGGCTGAGCAGCCGGACCTTGATGATCGCCTGGATCGGGTAGCCGAGGGACGGGAGGTCGAGCCGGACCCGGCTGCCGAGCAGGACGCCGTTCTCGCGCAGCATCCGGACCCGGTAGGCGCAGGTCGACTCGGCCAGCCCGAGCCGGGTCGCGAGTGCCTTGTTGGTGAGGCCGCTGTTGCCGGCCAGCGCGCGCAGGATCGCCCAGTCGGTGTCGTCGAGATCGACGGCAGAGGGTACGACGCGTCGCGGCGGCCGACCGCGTTGTGTTCTCGCCAACGAACCCTCCTCCCCTGCGACGTCGCGTTGCGGACGGCAGCCGGATCGGCCGACTGGTCCGCAGATTCAGCAACCAGCATGGCCGATTGCCGTGGAATCCACCACCCTGACGCCATGAGCTTCGATCTTCGACGGACCGACGACCTGCGCGGCGACTCGGTCGCCGTACACAGTGGGCGGCAGGACCTGCGCGACCTCGGCGTACACGCGCTGCCGATCGACCTGTCCACCACCAACCCGCTGCCGGACATCGAGCGCGGCGGCGACTCCTACGAGTCGATGGCGCTCGGCGGGCACCCGCTGGCGGACGGCGGAAACGTCTACGCCCGGCTGTGGAACCCCACCGTCGCCCGCTTCGAGTCCGCGCTCGCCGAGCTCGAGCACGCCGAGGCGGCGGTCGCCTTCGCCTCCGGCATGGCCGCGGTGACCGCGACGATCCTGGCCCGCTCCGCCGGTACGACGCGGCGCCCGCACGTGGTCGCGGTCCGCCCCTTGTACGGCGGCACCGACCACCTGCTCGCCTCCGGACTGCTGGGCGTCGAGGTCACCTTCTGCGCCGAGCACGAGGTGGCCCGCTCGCTCACGCCGGAGACGGTGCTGGTGATGGTCGAGACGCCGGCCAACCCGACCCTCGACCTTGTCGACATCGCCGGGATCGTGGCGCAGGCCGACGGCGTACCCGTGCAGGTCGACAACACCTTCGCCACCCCCGTGCTGCAGAACCCCCTCACCCTGGGCGCCACCATGTCGCTGCACAGCGCCACCAAGTACCTCGGCGGCCACGGCGACGTCGTCGGCGGCGTGGTCGCCTGCGACGAGGAGACGGCCGCAGCGCTGCGCGGGGTCCGAGCCGTGACCGGCGGGCTGCTGCACCCGCTCGGCGCCTACCTGCTCCACCGCGGGCTGCAGACGCTGCCGGTCCGGATGCGCGCCCAGCAGGCCACCGCCCAGCAGGTCGCGGAGTGGCTGGCCGCGCACCCCGCGGTCGAGCGCGTGCACTACCCCGGCCTCGACCCCGACCCGCGCGCCCTGCTCGGCCGCCAGCTCCGCGGCCCGGGCGCGATGGTCTCCTTCACCCTGTACGACGGCTTCCGGGCGGCCGAGGCGCTGACCAGTGGCGTCCGACTGTTCACCCACGCGGTCTCGCTCGGTGGCGTCGACTCGCTCGTGCAGCACCCGGCTGCGCTCACCCACCGGCCGGTTGAACCGTCGGCCCGGCCGTCCGCGGGGCTGGTGCGCCTCTCGATCGGGCTGGAGGACGTCGCCGACCTGATCGCCGACCTCGACCGTGGTCTGTCCGCCGTGCCGATTGCCCCCGCCGATCGGCTCGAGCTGGCGGCGGCACCCGGCTGAGCGTCGGGGTAGTCCGTGACGATCCTGCTGTCCCAGATCGCTCAACCATGACAGGAACGTCACGGACTACCCCGCCGGTCACGGACTACCCCGCCGCGACCAGCTCACCGATCCAGGCGGCCACCTGCTTGGGGTCGAGGCCGAGGGCCGAGTCGCCGACTTCAAGCTCGGTCGCGACCCGGCCGGGTTCGCGCGACTCCCACCACTGGCGGGTCAGCGCGAGCCGGTGCTCGGTCATGAAGGTGAGCAGCCGCTCGTTGACCACGTCGGGGTCGCCGGCGGCGTACAGCATGAAGGTGTTGCTGGGCGGCTGCTCCGGCTGCACCGTGACGCCGTACGCCGGCAGCTCGGCGGTCATCACCCGCGCCCAGGCCACGCAGTCGGGCATCAGCGGCAGCCGGTCGCGCAGCCCGACCAGCGCGGAGACCGCCTCCGGGGTCATCCGGAAGATCGTGCCGCCTAGCCGCTTGCGCCAGCGCCGGGCCTCCTCGACGAAGTCGGCCGGGCCGGCCAGGCAGGCCCCCGCG
>DASXRB010000773.1:0-7405 GCA_036506875.1 Kribbellaceae bacterium
ACGCAACGAGCTCGCCGTGCACTCGATCGAGCACGGCGCCGTCTGGATCACCTACCGCCCGCCGCTGCCCGCCGCGGACCGCGGGGTCCTCGCCGAGCTGGCCCGGTCGAACGACTACGTCCTGGTCAGTGCCTACCCGTCCCAGCCCGCGCCGGTCGTCCTCACCGCCTGGCGCAACCAGCTCAGCCTGGACCACCTGGACCGCGCCCGCGTCGACGAGTTCGTCCGCGTCTTCTCCGGCGGCACCACCGCCCCCGAACCCTGGGCCTCCTGCCGCCGCGGCGTCGGCGCCCCGGACGCCGGCTAGGTCCTGCCGTCCGCCGTACCTGATCCGAGCTCGCCCCAGGTCCGAACTCGCCGAGTTGCGGATCTTCGCTCGGAGAAAGCGCCTGCCGGAGCGAGGATCCGCAGCTCGGCGGCTTGGTGGCGCCGGGGCTCAGGTGTGAGGGCCGGGGCGCTGCGGCGACCGGAGTGCCGGGCCGGCGGCGGACTGGATCCAGCCGAAGCCGCCGAGGCCGGCCGGGTCGAGGAGCTCGGCGGCCTCGCCGGCGGCGGACAGCGCGGTGACGTAGCCGGCCGGGTCGGACGTCGCCAGAGCCAGGTCCGGGCGGGTGGCGGTGATGCCGAGGTCGAGCAGCGCCTCGCGCTGGGTGCGGATCGTGCCGCCGGCGGCGGCCGCGACGGAGTCGAGGGCGACGTGCGCGGTGATGTCGCAGCTGCCGTCGGGAACCGGGTCGCATGCGCGGCCGTCGCGGAAGCCGGTGAGGGTTCCGTACGGCGGCCGGTCCGCCAGTGTGTGCCCGTAGTCGATCGCGACCGCGAGTGCGCCGCCGGCAAGGCGTCGTACGACGTCGGCCCACACGACGTCGCGGGTGATGCCGATCTCGGCGCGGTCGCCGGGTTCGGCCAGCGGCCACCAGCGGTCCAGCCAGGCGCGGTCGTCGCCGCCGACCACCGGGCCGAGACTGTTGCCGTCGGCAAGGAGGTAGCGCGGTTCGCCGTCGGAGCCGAGCTCGGCGATCTCGCAGGGGATGTTGTCGAGCAGCTCGTTCGCGATCACCAGCCCGCCGAGCCGCTCGGGCAGGGCGTCGTCCAGCTCGATCGACGTGACGGTGAGCCCCGGCGCCTGGCGCCCGATCTCCGCCGCGAGCTCGCCGCGGCCGGCGCCGAGGTCGGTGATCACTGCGGCGCCGATCCGCTCGGCCAGCCGGATCACGGCGGTCGCGAACAGCGGCGACGCATGGACCGACGTCCGGAAGTGCGCCGCCGGCGCGTTCCGCCGGTAGAAGCCGTCCGGTCCGTACAGCGCGTCGTCCCACGCCGCCCGGAACGTGACCGCCGTACCGGCCGCAGGCGGCCGAACACCCATCGGCTCGGAGGTCATCCGCCCAGCGCCATCTCGCCGGCCGGCTGCCATACCTCGCCGGTGGCGCTCGCCCAGATCGCGACCGCGTCGACCCGCACTACCGGCGGCTGTTCGGCGGCCATGGCGGCGCGCACCTCGTCCAGGACCGGCGGGCCGCCGCCGGCCGAGACCGTGACGTGCGGATGCGGGTCCGGGTGCTCCCCGTCGTACGGCGGGCACTCGGGGAACGCGGCGAGCACCGAACGCACCAGCTCGCGGACGACGCCGAACGGCTCCGGCCGCAGGAACACCGTGCCACCCGGGAACACCTCCGCCGCCGGGAAGCTCAGCTCGAGCGGACCGAAGCCCGCGACCGCGCCACGCAACCGCCCCAGCGCCTCGCCGCCGGCCGGGTCCGCCACCCACGGCACCAGCACCGTGACGTGCGGCGGGACCCGCCGCGCGATCGGCAGCCTCGGGTGATCCTCGGCGTACGACGCGCCGCGCCACCGGTCCGTCCACCCGGCCAGCTCCGGCAACGCGATCAGCACGGCGCTGCGCCACCTGTCCCTCGACACCCCCGCAACGTATCGCCTCCCCGTAGGCTGGCGGGGTCCGCGGAGACGTCCGGTACCCCGTCACGGGGACTGGAACGAGAGGTGGGTACGTGCATCGCATCGGAATCGTCGGAGCCGGCCGGGCCGGCACAGTCCTGGGCGCCGCGCTCAGGGCGGCCGGTCACGAGATCACCGGCGTCACCGCCCGGTCGCCACAGTCCCGGAAGCGCGCGGCGAGCCTGCTACCCGGCGTCCAGGTCCTCGACCAGCCGGCACTCCTGGAGGCCGCCGAGGTCGTCGTGCTGGCGGTGCCGGACGACGCGATCGCCCCGGTCGCCGCCGGCCTGGGAGCACGGGACCGGCATTACGTCGTACATCTGTCCGGGGCGCACGGGCTGGCGGTGCTGGACGGCTCCGGCGGGACGCCGGTCGCGCTGCACCCGCCGATGACGTTCACCGGTACGGCGCGCGATCTGGAGCGGCTGGCCGCGGTGACGTTCGCCGCGACCGCGCCCGCCGGCGCCCGCGCGCTCGTCGAGGAGCTCGTCAAGGGCGTCGGGACCGGGGTGCAGTGGGTGGCCGAGGAGGACCGGGCGGCGTACCACGCGGGGGTCGTGCACGGCGCGAACTACCTGGTCACGCTGGTCGAGCAGGCCTCCGAGGTGCTGCGCGGGGCCGGCGTCGAGGACCCGGCGGCGATCCTGCGGCCGCTGATGACCGCACTGCTCGACAACGCGCTGCGCGACGGGCCGGCCGCGCTGACCGGGCCGATCTCGCGCGGCGACGCCGACACGGTGCGCGCTCACCTGGGAGTCCTGCCGCCGGCGGTGTGTGAGACGTACGTCGTGCTCGCGCGCGCCACCGTCGACATCGCCGAGCACGCTGGAAGGCTGGACGCGGACACCGCGGACAGGATTCGCTTGGTACTGGCGGACCACACCACGCCTGACAGGAGGTCGGAACGATGAGGCTGACCCAGACGAAGGCGGAGCTCCGGGCCGCGAGCGCGGTACGGCGCCGGGCGGTCGTGATGACGATGGGCGCGCTGCACGAGGGGCACGCGGCGCTGCTGCGGGAGGCCCGGGACCGGGTCGGGCCGGACGGCAGCGTGGTGCTGACGATCTTCGTGAACCCGCTCCAGTTCGGGCCGGCGGAGGACTTCGACCGGTACCCGCGCACGCTGGCCGCCGACCTCGCGATCGCCAAGGCCGAGGGCGTCGACCTGGTCTTCAACCCGTCGCGCGACGAGCTGTACCCGCAGGAGCCGACGGTCACCGTGCACCCCGGCCCGCTCGCCGACGAGCTGGAGGGCAAGTCCCGGCCGGGCCACTTCGCCGGCGTCCTCACCGTGGTCGCCAAGCTGCTGCACCTCACCACACCGGACCTGGCGCTGTTCGGGGAGAAGGACTACCAGCAGCTGACGCTGATCCGCGCGATGGTGAACGACCTCGACATGAACGTCGAGGTGGTCGGCGTGCCGACCGTGCGCGAGCCGGACGGGCTGGCGCTGTCGTCCCGCAACCGGTACCTCGACGAGACCCAGCGCAGCGAGGCGCTCGCGCTGCACCGGGCGCTGAGTGCCGGCGCGAAGTCGGGGCAGCACGGGCCGGACGCCGTCCTGGAGGCCGCGCACGCGGAGCTGGACGATGCTCCGGGCATCGACCTGGACTACTTCGCGCTGCGCGCGCCCGATCTCGGCCCGGTGGTGGCGCCGGGCGAGGCGCGGATGCTGGTCGCGGCCCGGATCGGTCCGACGCGGCTGATCGACAACATGGCCGTGACGCTGCGGTGACGCCCACCGTGCGGACGCCGGCCGGCCGTCGTACCGGCGTTGGTAGGGTCCGATGATGATTCCTCCCGCAGTTCCGCAGCGGCTGGCGGCGCCCGATCCGGGCTGGACCGACAGGTACGACGTGGTGGTGATCGGGTCCGGTATCGCGGGCCTGACCGCGGCGCTGCGAGCGCGTACGGCGGGCCGGGTGCTGGTGGTGACCAAGGACGTGATCGCGTCCGGGTCGACCCAGTGGGCGCAGGGCGGGATCGCCGCCGCGCTCGACCCGGCGGACAGCCCGGACGAGCACCTGCAGGACACCCTGGTCGCCGGCGCGGGGCTGTGCGACACCGAGGCCGTCCGCGCGCTGGTCACCGAGGGACCGGACGCGGTCCGGGAGCTGATCGAGCTGGGCGCGGAGTTCGACCGCACGCCGGCGGGGGCGCTGTCGCTGACGCGTGAGGGCGGCCACCACCGCAACCGGATCGCGCACGCCGGCGGCGACGCCACCGGTGCGGAGATCGAGCGGGCCCTGGTCGCGGCGGTGCGCAACGCGCCGGACATCCGGATCATCGAGCACGCCCTGGTGCTGGACCTGCTGCTGGCCGCCGACGGCGGGGTCGCCGGGGTCACGCTGCACGTGATGGGCGAGGGCCAGCTGGACGGGGTCGGCGCGATCCGTTGCCGGGCCGTGGTGCTGGCGACCGGCGGGATGGGCCAGATCTACGCGGCCACGACGAACCCGAGCGTGTCCACCGGTGACGGGGTGGCGCTGGCGCTGCGGGCCGGGGCGAGGATCCGGGACCTGGAGTTCGTGCAGTTCCACCCGACCGTGCTGTGGCTCGGCAAGTCGGCGAAGGGCCAGCAGCCGCTCGTGTCGGAGGCGGTCCGCGGCGAGGGTGCGTTCCTGGTCGACCACGAGGGCGAGCGGTTCATGCAGGGCCGGCACGAGCTGGCCGACCTGGCGCCGCGCGACGTGGTGGCGAAGGCGATCACCCGCCAGATGCTTGCCTCCGGCAAGGACCACGTGTTCCTGGACGCGCGCGCGTTCGGCGAGGAGAAGTGGCGGGTGCGGTTCCCGACCATCCTGGCGTCCTGCCGGTCGCACGGGATCGACCCGGTCCGGGAGCTGATCCCGGTCGCGCCGGCCTGCCACTACTCCTCCGGCGGGGTCTGGACCGACCTGCGAGGCGCGACGTCCGTGCCGGGGCTGTACGCCTGCGGCGAGGTGGCGTGCACGGGTGTGCACGGGGCGAACCGGCTGGCGTCGAACTCGCTGCTCGAGGGCCTGGTGTTCGCGCGCCGGATCGCGGGAACGTTGGCGGCGGGGCTGCCGCCGTGGCGGGAGCCGGCGGTCGATCGCCGGGTGCCGGGGCTGGTGGACGGGGACGTCGTACCGGAGCTGCAGCGGGTCATGACACGCGGCGCCGGGGTGATCCGCAGCGCCGTCGGGCTGGCCGAGGCCGCGGCCGGACTGGACAAGCTGATCGCGCGCTCGTCCGACGAGCCCGGGACGCCGTCCTGGGAGGCGACCAACCTCGTCACCGTCGGGTCGGCGCTGATCGCGGCCGGGCTGGTACGCGAGGAGAGCCGCGGGTCGCACTGGCGCGAGGACCACCCGGACCGCGACGACGAGCATTGGCTGGGCAGCCTTGACGTGACGCTCGACGCCAGCGACGATTCAGCACGCCCGGGTCCGGTATTCGTGCCGCGACCGCCCGGTCCCGAGGAGGGGGCAAGCGCGGATGGATGAGCTGCTCGACAGGCGCTGGGTGGAGGACCTCGTCAGCGCCACGCTGGAGGAGGACCTGGCCGGCGGCGTCGACGTGACGTCGACGGCGACGATCCCGGAGGGCCAGCGCTCGGTGGCCGACTTCGTCGCCCGCGCGGACGGCGTGGTCGCGGGGCTGCAGGTGGCCGAGCTGGTGGTACGACGCGTGGCCGGCGCCGACGCCGGCCTGACGGTCGAGCACAAGGTGGTGGACGGTACGACGGTGGCCGCCGGCGACGTACTGCTGACCGTGACCGGGCCGACCCGGCAGCTGCTGACCGCGGAGCGCACCGCGCTCAACCTGCTGTGCCACCTGTCCGGGGTCGCGACGCTGACCGCCCGCTGGGTGGCCGCGCTCGACGGCACCGGGGCGCGGGTGCGGGACACCCGCAAGACGATGCCGCTGCTGCGCAGCCTGGAGAAGTACGCCGTGCGCTGCGGTGGGGGGCTGAACCACCGGATGTCGCTGTCGGACGCGGCGCTGATCAAGGACAACCACGTGATCGCGGCCGGCGGGGTGGCGGAGGCCTTCGGGCTGGTGCGGGCGGCGTACCCCGACATCCCGGTGGAGGTCGAGGTCGACACCGTCGAGGACGCGGTGGTCGCGGTCGAGTCGGGCGCGGAGCTGATCCTGCTCGACAACATGCCGGTCGCGGACATGCGCGCCGCGGTCGAGAAGGTGCACGGGCGGGCCAAGCTCGAAGCGTCCGGTGGCTTGACGCTCGAACGGGCCCGGGAGGTCGGTGAGACCGGCGTCGACTACCTTGCGGTGGGGGCGCTGACGCACTCCGCGCCGGTGCTCGACATCGCCATGGACCTACGGGAGTCCTGACACAAGATGCTGCTCGCGATCGCGGTCGAGAACACCCGCACGCTCGTCGGCGTGCTGGACGGCGAGACCGTGGTCGAGCACTGGCTGGTGAGCACGGCTCCCGCGCGGACCGCCGACGAGTGGACGGTGCTGCTGCGCGGGCTGGTCGGGTCGCGGCCGGTGACCGGGGTGGCGGTGTGCTCCGCGGTACCGCGGGTGCTGCACGAGCTGCGGGACGTCGGGGCGCGGTCCTTCGCGGACGTCCCGCAGGTGATCGTCGAGCCGGGGATCCGGACCGGGCTGCGGCTGCTGGTGGACAACCCGCGGGAGCTGGGCGCGGACCGGATCGCGAACGCGCTGGCGGCCTCGCAGCTGTACGGCGCGCCGTGCGTGGTGGTGGATTTCGGTACGGCGACCACCTTCGACGTGGTCGACCGGCAGGGGGCGTACGTCGGCGGCGCGATCGCGCCCGGGATCGAGGTCTCGCTCGAGGCGCTGGGCCGCAGTGCCGCTCAGCTGCGCCGGGTGGAGCTGACGCGGCCGCGCTCCGTGGTCGCGAAGAACACGGTGGAGGCGCTGCAGTCCGGGGCGGTGTTCGGGTTCGCCGGCCAGGTTGACGGGATCGTCGGGCGGATCCTCGCCGAGCTCGGCGGTGACGGTGGTGAGGTGGCCGTCGTGGCGACCGGTGCGCTGGCGCCGGTGGTGATCGACGAGTGCCGTTCGGTGACCAAGTACGAGCCGTTGCTGACCCTGCGGGGACTGCGGATAGCGTTCGAACGTAACCGTTGAGACACGAGCCGGACCCCGATTTGACTCTGGCTTGTCGGGCTACGTAGTGTTCTTCTTGTTGGAGCGAGTGCGGGACGCGGAAGCGGCCGGTCGCTGACAACAAACCCCCAAAGGCTACAACAGCCGAAGTGCGCTCTTGAGCGGACTCGGTCGCTGGAGCGCGTGGGGGATCGGAGAAGGAAGAGCCGGTTTGACCGGCCCAGAATGATCCGGTAAGTTAACGCAGGTTGCCCCGGAGGTCGGTCGAGAGGCCGGTGATGGTGTGCGTCCGATTTTTGAGAACTCAACAGCGTGCCGAAAGTCAATGCCGAATTATGCATTAACCTCCGTTCATCCGGGATCCTTCGGGGTTTTGGGTGAC
>DASXRB010000774.1:0-1840 GCA_036506875.1 Kribbellaceae bacterium
TCTCGCGCGCCTCCGCGACCAGCCGCTCCAGCTCGGCGTCCCAGCGCGCGACGGTGGCCTGCTCGTCGAGCAGCAGGTCGGCCTCGTCGGCCTGCGGTCCGTTACGGCGCGACTCGCGGACCAGGTTCGCGGCCTCGAGCAGGCGGCTGCGGCGCGCACCGCGCGGCCCCGCGTCGTACGGGATCGGCCACGGCGCCTCGGTCGCCTCCCGCAGCTCGGGGTTCTCGGCGTCGGCCGCCGGCCGCTCGGCCCAGGCGACGACGCGACCGGTGTCGCTGCGCTCGGCGTGCCGGCGCAGCAGCTCGAGGTACGACGAGGGGCCGCGCGGCTTCTTCTGCGTCGGGCCCCACCAGTGGCCGCTGGCCACCAGGATGTCCTTCGCGCGGGTGAACGCGACGTACCCGAGCCGGCGCTCCTCCAGCAGGTCGCTGTCCCTGCACTCCGCGGCGAACTCCTTCAGGCCCGCGTTGGTCAGCTCGCGCACGTCCGGCAGGGTGGCGTCGTCACCGCGCAGCGGCCACGGCAGGGTGCGCGCGTTGGTGGTCCACTTGGCCCGGCCGCGGTCGCTCGGGAACACCGACGCGACCAGCGCGGGCACGAACACCACCGGCCACTCCAGGCCCTTGGCGCGGTGTGCGGTGAGCAGCTTCACCGAGTCGGACTCGCTCGGTACGGCGAGGTCCAGGCCGGCGGCGTACTCCTCCTCGGCGGCGAGGTAGGCGAGCAGGCCGTCGAGCGAGCCGGAACCGTCGGCGGTGTCAGTGGCGGCGAAGCTGCCGACCGCGTCCAGGAACGCGGCCAGGTGGTCGCGGCGGCTGCCGGCGACGTGCTCCGGGGTGGCGGACAGCTCGACGTCGAGACCGGTGGTGGCGACGACGCGTCGTACGAGGTCGAGCAGTGGCTCCGCGGCGTGGGCGCGCAGTGCGCGCAGTTCGGCGGACAGCTCGGCGAACCGCTGCCGGGCGGCGGGGTCGTAGCGCCAGCCCGCCTCGAGGCCCGGATCGTCGACGGCCTCGGCGAGGGAGATGACCTCGGTGGAGTCCATCCCGCTGGTGGCGGCGTCCAGGGCGGCGACCAGGTCGTCGGGGTCGTACCGGTGCCGGTCGGCGTGCGCGAGGACGCGGGCGCGGTTGGCGAGCAGGGCCAGGTCGCGCGCGCCGATCCGGTAGCGCGGGCCGGTCAGGATGCGCAGCATCGCGGCGTTCGCGGTGAGGTCGCTGACGGCCTGCAGGACCGCGACGACGTCGACCACTTCGGGCAGGCTGAGCAGGCCGCCGAGGCCGACCACCTCGACCGGCACGCCGCGCTCGACCAGAGCGGCGTGCACCGCGCTTAGGTCGGCGTTGGTGCGCATCAGTAGGCCGATGTCCTTCCAGCGGCGGCCGGGAGTGTTGCGCGCGGCGACGATCGCGTCCGCGACCCAGGCGACCTCCTCGGCGCGGGTCTCGAACATCCCGACGGTGATCCCTCCCGGCCGGGCGCTGTCCGGCGCGGTCAGCGGCTCGACGCCGGGATGGTGGTCGTAGAGGACCGCGGCGTGCTCGTTGGCGGCGGCCAGGATCTCGCTGCCACTCCGCCGGTTCACGCTCAGCACGAACCGCTTCGCCGGTGAGCCGTCGGCGTTCGGGAAATGCCCCGGGAAGTCGTCCAGGTTCGCCACCGAGGCGCCGCGCCAGCCGTAGATCGCCTGGCACGGGTCCCCCACCGCCGTCACCGGATGGCCGAGCCCCCCGGGACCGGAGAACAGCGCGGACAGCATCCGCCGCTGCGACACCGAGGTGTCCTGGTACTCGTCCAGCAGCACGACCCGGAACCGGTCGCGCTCGATCCGCCCGACCTC
>DASXRB010000775.1:0-1793 GCA_036506875.1 Kribbellaceae bacterium
CCTCGTGGATCATCGTCAACTCCAGGTGGGTCGACGGGTTGTCCACCGGCAGCCGCCCGGCCTCGGCCACCGTCGCCACCGCCAGCGCCACCGCGGCAAGCAGGCTTACCGGCGAGACCACAGCGCGCGGGTCTCGCACCGTTTCGCCGACGATGGCGGCCAGGTTTGTCGAGCCGACCCGCACCGACAGGGCGAACACCGAGAGCAGGCTCGGCGGCTCCACCAGCGCCATCACCGTCACCTCGCGGCTAGCGCCCATGCCACCGAACGCGGTCCCGGTGTCCAGGCCGGCCAGCGTGAGCGCGACCGTGCCCAACGCCAGCAGCGCGGCCACCGCGAACAGGTCCGCGATCCGATCCAGCGGCGAGGACGTCGTCGCAAACGGGGCCACCGCGGCCACGACCAGCACAGTCGCCGCCAGCACCAGCGGCGCCGCACGAAACACCCACCCGGTGCCCGCCGGGGTGATCGGCTCCTTGCGCAGCAGCTTGCGCAGGTCTCGCCACGGCTGCAGTGCGCCGGCGCCGGCGCGTCCCTCCATCCGGGCCCGCACCTGCCGCATCAACCCGACCAGCAGCGGCGACCCGCCGCCGACGACCGCCACCTGCGCTGCCGCGCCGAGCACGCCGGAGGCTGTCATCGGATCACCGCCAGCACGATCAGCAACCCGGTGAAGGCGAAGAACCCGTAGCCGAGGTAGCGGTGCACGCTGCCGTTGGCCAGGCCGCGGGCGGCCTCACCGATCACGCGGGCCGCGGACAGCACCGGCCGATACAGCCGGTACTCGATTCGGTCCGGCACTCGCGCCTGGAACTGGACCCGCTCGACCAGGTACGCCGACTCCGCGCTCGGGGTGACGTCGACGTCGGTCTCGGGCGAGAGCACGTCATCGAAGACCCGCTGCAGTGGCTCGGCGAACGACGTCGCGGTGTACTGCATCCGGGCCGTCATCGGCCCGGCACCGCAGTCCCACGACCGGGCCACCCGCCGCACGCGCCGCGCCGCCAAGGACCGCGACCCGGCCAGCACACCCACGGCCGCAGCAACGAGCGCGACCGCGATCAGCAGCGGCGACATGCTGCCCGCGAAACCGGTCAGCCGCAGCGTCACCGGGCCGTGCACAGCGTCGACGGCACCCGAACCGAGCGCCGCCCCGGCCGCCCGGGACAGCCCGGGCAACACCGCCGCCGGCGCCACCGCCAACGCGACGCACCCGATCGCCGCGAGCCCCGCACCGGCGAGCATCGACGGCGGGCTCTCCCTGGCCTGCTCCGCGCCAGGACTTCGCGGACGAGCAAGGAACCCCACCCCGAACGCCTTGACGAACGTCGCCACGGCCAGCCCCGCAGTCAGCGCCACGACCGCCACCGCCAGCGGCATCACCACCGCGGTTGCCGTCGCGCTCGTCGGCAGCGCATGGACCAGGCTCTGCAGCAACAGCCACTCGCTGACGAAGCCGTTACCCGGCGGCAACGCCGACGCGGCCAGCGCGCCGACCGCGAACAGCGCCGTGGTCACCGGCATCCGCGAGCGCAACCCGCCGAGCGCGTCGAGGTCTCGGCTACCGGTGGCGCGCAGCACCGACCCGGCCGAGCAGAACAGCAGCGTCTTGAACGCCGCGTGGTTGACCAGGTGCAGCAGCCCCGCCGTCAACGCCAGCCCCGCCAGCACCCGCGAACCGGTCGCGGCGAAGTACCCGCCCGCCCCGACGCCGATGAATACCAAGCCCATGTTCTCAGTCGTCGAGTAGGCCAGCAGCCGCTTGAGGTCGACGGCCACGACCGCCTGCAAGA
>DASXRB010000776.1:0-3981 GCA_036506875.1 Kribbellaceae bacterium
GGGCGGCGGCCAGTACGACGGCTGCGGTGTGGTGGCTGCTGGCCCACAGGCCGGCGACCGCCGCGCCGTACACCGCGATCTTCACCGCGGTCGCCGCGGGCGGTACGACGTACCGGGGGTTCCTGGCGGCGAACAGGCCCCACAGGACGACGGCGAGCAGCGGCAGCCCCACGGCCAGCAGGATCTGTACGACGCGGGTCGAGGCGGCGTGCCAGCCCCACACGCCGAGCGCGGCGAACGCCGCCAGCTCCAGTGCGAACGCCACCAGCAGGTTCAGCCACTTCCAGGCGCCGGCCATCCGTCCCACCCCTTCGTCGACCCGGCCGCCGAGGCTACCCGGTGGCCGGTGATGGTTCAGGTAGCCGATCCGGTGAACCCGCGATGGGGCATCGTTGAGGCATGGCTGACGACAGGGACTCCGAGCTCGACGAGCGTCCGGCCGGCCCCAGGCTGCGCCTGGTCAAGGGCGGCCGGGAGGAGGCCGCGCCCGGTCCGGGCGAGCGGGCGGCCGGCCGCGACCAGCGGGTCGAGGAGGAGCGCGACGGCGAGATCGCCGAGACGCCCGGCGTCGATGGCGCGCGCGCCGGGCGCGAGGTGCTCGAGCCCGACGCGCTGGACGTCCGGGACCGCGAGGACCTGCGCGACGGCATCGACGTGAACCGGACCGACGCCGAGGTCGAGGCCGACGCCCGGCGCGAGGACTCGTCCGCGATGGCCGGCGCGCTGCGCCGCGACGCCGCCGGGCACCGGGAGGTCGCCTACACCGACGAGGCGCGGGCCGCGGACTTCCGGGACCGTGCCGACTCCGGCGGCCCGGAGGTGGGCGCGGACCTGACCCGGGCCCGCTGGCACCAGGCCGACGCCGCCCGGCAACGCGACCTCGCCGTCGCCGACGAGCACCGCGCCGACTGGTACGACGCCGATCAGCACGCGGCCTCGGGCGAGGCGGCGATGCCGACGCCGGACGACGGCAGCCAGCCGGGCGCGCGGCAGGCGGCCGTGCCGCCCAAGCAGACGCCGGTGGCTCGCACCAACCGCTCGCGGCGTAGCGGTCCCGGCCGCAGCCGGGGCGAGCGCGGCGACTGAAGCTTTCCGGGTACGACGCCCTTACAGGCCGCGTAGGTTCGGCTTGCGCTGGTCGAAGAACAGCCCGGCCGGCGGCTCCACCACCGGCAGCGGCGGCAGCGGGTACTCGGTGTGCTGATTGTTGCGGCAGGCACCGAACGGGCCGTCCGGGTCGAGCAGTGCCATCATGTGCGGATCGGCGTGGTCACGCCACCACACCGACATGCCCGTCGCCGGGTCGAGCCGCAGGTGCTCCCACGCCCGCCAGATCGAGTCCAGCCGGCTCAGCGCCTCGGCGTGCCGGAACCACTCCGGGCACCACACGAACTGCTGGCCGAGCCGCCTCGAGTACAGGTGTACGAGGCGGTCGGACACGAAGGCCGCCACGTGCGGGTAGAAGAGTTCCTGCTGACCATCCACGTCTGAGCTCCTGTGCCGTCGTACTGCGTCAACCGAGTGCCCTGGGCCAGGGCACTCACTGGCCCCACTGCTGGTTGCCGCTCTGGTTCCCACCCCACTGGTCGCCCTGCTGGCTCCACGGGTTGTGCTGCTGTTGCGGTGTGCTCTGGTTCTGCTGCGGCTGCTGCGCCCAGGAAGGCGTCGGCCCGAGCTGACCGCTCTGGGCCGGCTGGCCACCGCCCTGGCCGGAGAACTGGCTGCCGGCCATCACCCACGCGTTCGCGCCGGTGCCGAGTGCCGGCTGGTTCGAGCTGCCGGCGCCCGGGTCGTGCTTCATGATCGACGCCCGGACCGCGGCCGCCTGCGGTCCCGCCATCCACGGCACGGTCCGGACCAGCGTCGCCGGGATACCGGACGGGAACACCACGGCCCGCCCCGGCGGCATCGATGCCAGCTCCGAGACCTCCATGATGTGGTGCCGCTGCACCTGGCTGCTGGTCGACCGCTCGCCCTTCGAGTACGTCACCGAGCCGCTGCTGATGTCGTAGTCGCCGATCAGCTTGCTGAGCCGCTCCAGGAAGTTCGCGTCGGACACACCACCGCCGTACACCCGGATGTTGGCCGCCGACCACAGCTTCTCCATGCCGCGCTCGCCCCAGCACTCCATGCCCTGCGCCCACGACTGCAGGATCGTCATCAGCACGATGCCGCGGGAGCCGAAGTGGCTGTAGAGGTCCGGCAGGTTCTTCCAGCGGCAGACGTTCGCCGCCTCGTCCAGTACGCCGACCAGTGGCGACGGCATCCGCCCGTTCGGGCAGGTCTTGGCGTAGTCCTCGGCCGCCTCGACCACCGCCACCGTGAGCGCGGTGACCAGCGGGCCCGCCGTGCCGGCACCCTCCTTCGACAGGCTGTAGAGCGTGCCGCCGTCGCGGACGAACTGGTGCGGGTTGAACTGCGGCCGGGTGTCGTTCGGGCCCTGCGGGGTGACCCACCGGGTGACCTTGCGGTTGATCAGGAACTGCGCGGTCTGCTGCGCGGTGCCGTAGACACCGGCGCGCTGCTTGTCCGGCGCGTTGATCACACCGGACAGCGAGTCCGCCGACAGCTCCAGACCCGGGGTCGAGCGCAGGATCCGCTCGGGTTCGTCGTTGCGCTGGTCGGCCAGCCACGAGTAGACCTGCGTGATCGGGCGTTTCGCGACCGCGGCGGCCAGCAGCATGCCGGCCAGCAGGTCGGTACCGGCGGCGTCGAAGAACGCGTCGGTCTGGGCGTTCTCGGTGCGCTGCGACGCGACGAAGTGGTCGGCCAGCTCGCGCGCCTTCACCTCGTCGGTGACATAGCTGAGCGGGTTCCACCACCAGTTCGGCGCCTCGGCGCAGACCTCCTGCGGGTCGAACACCCAGACCGGCCCGGCGGCCTGCCGCGGGTCCCGGGTGGCGTCCACGATGTCGCGCTTGTTCGACGTCGCGATCACCGCGCCCGGCGCCTGCAGGATCGCGGGCACCGCGCGGCTGGTGGTCTTACCGGTACGGGGACCCCAGATGTCGACGTGCATGTCCTCCCAGGACCCGAACACCTCGAGGTCGTCGCGCACGGTGCGGCCGATGAGGATGCCCGGACCGGCGTGGCCGGCGCCGAGCCGGTTCGCGATCGCCTGCGCGCCCTCGCGGGTGATCTTGCGGATCTCGTCGCGCTTCGACATCAGGTTCGCGTGCTTGTCGACCCGGGACTGCTTGCCGCGCATCCGTCGTACCAGCAGCCACCCGCCGACGCACAGCCCGGCGAGCAGCAGCAGCTCCAGGATCAGCACCGCCGTGGCGGCACCCGGCCAGCGGTAGTCGCCGGTGATGACCTCCGGCAGCACCACGAACGGGTTCGACGAAGGTTTCTTGACCCCCGCGATCGCCGCGCCGACGGCGGCCGCCACCCACACGCTGATCGAGACGAACCCGAGCAGCCCGATGCCGATGAACAGCGCCCAGGCCTCCGGGGAGATACCGCCCGGGCCGGTGGACTTCCTTCCCTCGGCCATCAGACAGCCCCCCTGCGTGGGTCGGCCTGGGTGCGCGGGTCAGGCGGCGGCATCGTCGCCGACGGGTCCGGCGGCGGGTAGCCCTGGTACTGCGGCTGCTCGGCGTACCGCGCCGGCGGGGCGCCGTACACCACGCTCGATGGGTCCGGCGGCAGCATCGTGGCCGGGTCGGGCGGCAGCATGGTCGCCGGGTCCGGCGGGGGCATCATCGTCGGGTCGTCCAGCGACGCGGACGCGACGACCTCCTCGGTGCCGTCCTCGGCGACGACGACCTTGACCGGCTGGCCCTCGGCGCCGGTCTTCCACAGCTTGTTGGTGTCGTTGATCTCGCGCTCGACGGAGGTCAGGTCGACGTGCACCGGGATACCGGGCCGGCCGCCGACCTTGATCAGGAAGTTGCCCCGGCCGGGCGGCGCCGCCTCCTCACCGGTCTGCGGGTCCCAGGCCGGCGGGTCCTGCCAGCCGATCAGCATGTCCTGCTCCTC
>DASXRB010000777.1:0-8863 GCA_036506875.1 Kribbellaceae bacterium
GGCCAGCGGTGCGCCGAGGCAGTGGTTGACACGGTGCCCGAGCGCCAGGTGCGGGGTCGGCTTGCGCCCGATGTCGAACCGCTGCGGTTCGGCGAAGCGCGCCTCGTCGCGGTTGGCCGACAGCAGCGAGATGAGCACCGGCGCACCCGCCGGAATCGTCTGCCCGCCCAGCTCCACCTCTGCCGTGGTGACGCGGGATGTCGCCAGGTGCGCCGGGCTCTCGTACCGGAGGAACTCCTCGATCGCGTTCGGCAGCAGGGCCGGCCCCGCGCGCAGCCGGTCCCACTGGTCGAGATGGGTCAGCAGCAGGTAGGCGCCGTTGCCGATCAGGTTCACCGTCGTCTCGTGACCGGCGATGAGCAGCAGGAGCACGGTCGACGACAGCTCGTCGCGGGTGAGTCGATCACCGTCGTCGCTGACCGCGACGAGTGCCGAGAGCAGGTCGTCGACGGGGTTGACGCGCTTGAACTCGATCAGTTGCCGCACGTACCCGAGGATGGACATGTACGCCCCGGGCAGCTCGTCGCGTGCGGCTATGCCGGAAACGATGATGTTGGACCAGGCGCGGAACGAGGTCCGGTCGGCCGATGGCACCCCGAGCAGCTCGCAGAACACCCGGTTCGGTAGCGGGAACGCCAGCTCGTTGATGAGGTCCAGGCGGTCACGACCGGTCATCCCGGCGAGCAGCTCGGCGGTGATCTCCTGTACCCGCGGCTGCAGCGCCTCGACGCGGCGGGCGGTGAAGGCAGCCGCGACCACCCGGCGCAGGCGGGCGTGGTCCGGCGGGTCGGTGGCGAGCATGTGCCGGCTCACCGCCTGCCAGAGGTCAGGGGGCAGCCCGGTTCGAGTGCCGGCGGGCGAGTCCGTGGTCCCCTTGGAGATGCGCGGGTCGGTGAGGGCCGCCCGCGCGTCGTCGTAGCGGGTGACCAGCCATCCGGTCACGCCGGTGGGCAGGTCGATCGGGCGGACCGGTGTCTCCCGGCGCAGTTGTTCGTACGTCAGGTGCGCATCGGCCCCGGACAGCTGACTGAACAGGTCCTGCGGGGTCGTCCGAACGGCGGTGCTGGTCGCCGGCGTTGTCGTGGTCATGGCGGCCACCTCCTGATCGGTGCCTTCCACGGTTGTCGAGTACGTATGGGCGGTGACATCCGTCGGCCTACGTATCCGCTCCGGCTCCCGACGTACCTTCCCCGTGTGGGTCGTCGGCGCACCCCTTCTTGATCTTGCCGAATTCTGACATCGCTGGTGGGGCGACCGGTTAGTAGCGTCTCGGGGGGTCAATGGCGCAAGCTCGCGTCATGGCTCCGAAGGCCGAGAGGGCGGCACGAGCTATGGGCGCCGTCGTAGACACCGCGATACCCGGACCGTTGGTCGGACGGAGCGCGGAGCTGCGCACCCTCGCCGATGCGATTAGACGGGTGGCCGAGGGCCGGGCGCAGATCGTGGCGATTTCTGGAGAGGCCGGCATCGGCAAGTCGCGCCTGGCTCGGGAGGCGCTGCGGTCGGCGGGGACGAGAGGCTTTCGCACGCTTGAAAGTGCCGCGGGACGGCTGCACCGCGACCTTTCATTCGCCCCGATCGTGGAGGCGCTGCGACCCCTGGTCGCCGAGCCGGCACTGGTGGGCGGCCTGTCTGATCTGGCGCGGCTCTTCGACGGGCTGCGGGTGCCGCCGCTCGTCGCGCTCGGCGACCCGGGGCTTGAGCGCACCCGCCTGTTCGAGGCGGTGCGCGCACTGATCGAGCGGGCGTCGGCCCGGCTGCCGCTCGCGATGCTGATCGACGACCTGCACTGGGCGGATCCGGGCAGCCTGGCGCTGCTGCACTACGTTGTGCGCGCCCTCCCCCGGCAACGCTGCCTGTTCGTCGTCACGTACGGCCCCGACAAGGTCAACGAGGAGCTGCGCGAGCTGATCACGGCAATGCAGCGCGCCGAGAGGCTGACCACGGTTGAGCTCACCGGGCTGGACGCGGCAGCGGTCGGGGATCTGGCCGCTGTGCTGCTCGACGGTCCGGCTCCGGCCGCACTGCAGGAGATGCTGGTACGCCGGTCCGGGGGCGTCCCGCTCTTCGTCCGCGCGATGATCCTGCGGCTGATCGAGACGGGCATCCTCTTCCGTACCGGCGGACGCTGGGTCCTGGGTCCGGCAGCGGCGGCCGAGGTACCGGCGCTGGTGAGCACCCTGCTCCGCGGCAGGATCGAGGCGCTGCCACCCGCCCCGCGACGGGTCCTTGACGTGCTCGCCGTGTGTGGCGGCGCCGCGGAGGACGTGCTCCTGGACGACGTGGCTGACGACGTCGTCGAGGGCATCATTGGGCTGCGCTCCGTCGGCCTCGCCGTGGAGGAGACCCGAGCCGGCAGCCTCTGGTACCGGGTCGTGCATCCGATGCTCGCCGAGGCGGCGTACGACCTGATGCCGGTGGTGGTCCGGCGGCGGTTGCACGCCCGGCTGGCCGGTGCGGTGGAGGGGCACCGGCCCGACGACGTACGGCTGCTCGCGGTCCACGTCCGTGGGGCGGGTGACCAGATCGATCCTGCCCGCGCGCTGGACGTGCTCACCGCGGCGACCCGCGCGGACCTCGCCCGATTAGCCGGCGAGGAGGCATGCGCGAGCGCCCGTGCCGCCCTCGAGATCGCCCGACGGCTGGGCCGGCGCGACGCGGTCAACGAGCTGGCGGGCGCCTGCGCCGAGGCCTGTGAGCTCGCCGGCCGGGTCCAGGACGCGCTCCCCGCGTGGCTGGACGCGGCCGACAGCGCCGCTGATCCGAGGGCACAGGCGCGGCGGCTGACCCGGGCCGCGGCCATCGCCTGGGACCTGGGGCGGCTCGTCGACGCACACGGGTACCTTGACGCCGCGGATCGCGCCCTGGCCGCCGTCCCGCCCTGCCCGGAGCGGGTTGACGTCGAAGGTGTGCGGATGCGGTTCGCCTCCCGGGCCGGGGATCCCGCCGCCCTCCGCGACAGCATTGCGCGGCTGCAGGCCCTGCCGGCCACCGGCTCCATCCGGTCCCGCGCGGCCGTGCTGTCCGCCCGCCTGCGACTCGCCCTCTTCACCGGTCGCTATGTCGATGGGCTGTGCGTCGCCGACGAGATCGTCGCGTTCGCCCACGAGGACAGGTCCGTGCTCGTCGCCGATACATTGCTGCGCCCGCTGATCACGATCCGCATGTGTTGGGGCGACCTGGCCGGCGCCCGCGCCCTTGCCGAAGAGGCAATCCAGCTGGCCCGGCAGACCGGCGTACCTTCGCTTGAGATCGTCCACGACGCGCTGCTTGCGCTCGTCGAGGGGGTGGCCGGCGAGTGGCCGGCCGCCCTGCGACGCACGTTCGGCGCCCTCGAGCTCGCCCACCGCGTCGGCGTCCCACGCGTGGCGACAATGGTCCTCACGGCGCAGGCCATGATTCTCGTCCGCCGCGGCGACGTCGATGAGGCCGCCGACCGGCTCAGCGAGGCACGACGGCTGTTCGGCATGCGATCCGACGCCGACCGCGGTGTCTTCGCCGTCATCGACCTCGTCGAGGGTATGGTCGCGCTGGCCCGGGACCAGGTGGACCGGGCACTCGACATCGCGACCGGGAGAGCCACCCAAGGCGCCACGTTCCCGCCGCTTGCGCTGGCGCTTCTCGGGGAGGCACAGGCCGCGGCGGGGGATGCGAAGGCCGCCTTCGACACCGCCTCCGCGCTGGCCGCGCTCGGCCCCGGCGCGCCGTACCCCGCCGCCCTGGCCGCGTGGGTGTCCGGCCTAGCCGCCGGGGCCCGGCGCGATCCCCCGCGCGCGGTCGCGGCGCTCGGCCAGCTCGACCGAGCGGTCACCGGGTTTGCGGACCTGAGCATGTCGTACGAGGAGGCCCTCGCCCGGCTGGACCGGGCTCCGGTGCGCCGCGCTGCCGGGCACCCTGGGGACGACATCGCGCGCGAGGTCGCCGACGCGCTGCAGGTGCTCGACCGCCTGCGGGCCAAGCCGCAGGCCGACCGTGCCCGGTCGCTGCTGCGGGAGTTGGGCCGGCGACCCGTGCCTCCGTCGCACGATGAATCGCACCGGCTCAGCGCGCGCGAGGAGGAGGTGGCCCGCCTGGTCGCGCAGGGCTTGTCCAACGCCGAGGTCGCTCAGCGGCTGTTCATCAGTACCCGCACCGTGACCACGCACCTGCAGCACATCTACCGCCGGCTCGACATCCCCTCCCGCGCGGCGCTCATCAGGTACGTGCTGGAAGCGTCACCACCGAAAGGTACGTCGCGAGGTGGCGTGGATACGTAGGCTGACGGATGCCGCCGCCCCTACGTACCCGACGACCGTGGAAGGCACCGACCAGGAGGTGCCCGCCATGACCACGACCACGCCCGCGACCGGCAGCGTGCTGCCGCTCGCCGCGGCGACCGATCACCGCATCGCCGGTCGCAAGGCCGCCACGCTTGCCCGGCTGGCCGCGGCCGGCTTCCCGGTACCCCCCGGCGTGGTGATCCCGGCTGCCGTGCCGGAGGACGCGCCCGGCCGGGAGCTCAGCGTCCCGGCTGACGTCGCGGCCGACCTGCTCCGCGCGGTCCGCGCGTGGGGTGATGTGCCGCTTGCCGTCCGCTCGTCGGGGGTGGACGAGGACGGCGCCGACGCCTCGTACGCCGGTCTGTTCACGTCGGTGCTCGGCGTGCACGGGGACCGCGCCCTGCTCGACGCGGTCCGCGCGTGCTGGCGGTCGGCGTTCGACGCCCGCGTGACCTCGTACGCCGGATCGCAGCCGCTGCGGCCGGCGGTCCTGGTGCAACCGATGGTGGCGGCCCGCGCGGCGGGCGTGGCGTTCACCGCCGACCCGGTGACCGGCGAACGGGGCTGCGTGCTGATCGATGCGGTGGTCGGGCTCGGCGATCGGCTGGTCTCGGGCGCGGCGACGCCGGACCGGTGGACCGTCCGCGGCGACGACGTGCGCCAGCACTCCACGGATGAGTCCGCCATCGACGAGCCGCGGGCCCGGTCGATCGCCGTGCTGGCCTGGCGGGTGGAGGCCGAACTCGGTGGCCCGCAGGACATCGAGTGGGCGCTCGTCGACGACCAGGTCATCCTTCTGCAGGCGCGCCCGGTGACCGCGCTGCCGGCCGAGCCGGTACCGGTCCCGGTCGAGGTGCCGCCCGGGTACTGGATGCGTGAGGCCAGCCACGCACCGCTCCCGTGGCTGCCGTTCACCCGCACCTGGGCCGGCATGATCAATGCGCCTGGACGGCGGATGGCGACCGAACTCGGGCTGCTGTTCGACGGGGTCGACATGCAGCAGATCGGTGGTTGGGCGTACGTGCGCATCGTGCCGCTGGGCGGCAAGGAACCGCCGCGGCTGCCCAACTGGCTGGTTCCGGTGGTGTTTCGGCTCGTCCCCGCGCTGCGCCGGCGGATCCGCGGGTCGGTCGCCGCGATGCGCTCCGACGTGCCGGGTCAGCTCGTTGACCGCTGGTCGCGCGAGTGGCAGCCGGACTTCGACGCCCGGATCCGCGTGCTGCGGGAGCGTCGCCTCGCCGCACTGTCCGACACCGCCCTCGACGGGCACCTGGCCGACGTGCTGACCCTGGCCGCCGATGGCGCGGACGTCCACTTCCGCCTGCACGGCGCGCTCGCCATGGTGCTCGGTGAGTTCGCGTTCACCTGCCGCGACCTGCTCGGCTGGGACGAGACCCGGATGTTCTCGCTGCTGTGCGGTACCTCGACCACCTCGACGATGCCCGCCCGGGCACTGGCCGACGTCGCCGCGCTGGCTGGTCCGCGAGTCCGCGCGCTGCTGGCCCAGGGTGCCCCGGCCGACGAGGTGCTCGCCGCCGACCAGGAGTTCGCCGCGGCGGTCGCCGCCTACCTGGGGGAGTTCGGCTGCCGCGCGCTGGCGTACGAGCTCTCGCAGCCCTCGCTGGAGGAGCGCCCCGACCTGCTGCTCGGGCTGGTGCGTGACGTGCTGGACAGCGGCTTCGACCCGGGTGCCGACCAGGAGCTGGCCCGGCGGCGGGAGGCCGCCGCGAACACCGCGCGCGAGATCCTCGCCGGGGCCGAGCTGCGGCGCTTCGAGCGGGCGCTGCAGCGGGCGCTCGCGGCCTACCCGGTACGGGAGGACAACGAGTTCTTCACCATGAGCGCGCCCCTCGGGCTGCTGCGCCGCGCCGCGCTCGAGCTCGGCCGTCGGCTGGCGGAACGGGGCCAGATCGCGGCGGTGGAGGACGTCTTCTTCCTGCATGCGGAGGAGGCTCGCACCCTGCTGGCCGACGGCGCCGACGCCCGGCACACGGTCGCGCGCCGCAAGGGCGAGCATGCCTGGGTGCTGGCCCATCCCGGCCCCGCGTCGTACGGCCGGGACCCGGGACCGCCGCCACCGCTGCGCGGACTGCCCGACGAGGCCCGGCTCGCCAACGAGGCGTTCCTATGGACGATCGAGCGCATCCTCGCATCGAAGCCGAGCGGCGGCTGCCAGGGATGCACGCTCACCGGCATCGCCGCTTCTCCGGGCCGCTACACCGGCCCGGTACGGATCATCCGATCCGAAGCCGAGTTCGACCGGCTCCGCGCCGGCGACGTGCTCGTGTGCCCGGCCACCTCACCGGTGTGGTCCGTGCTCTTCCCCAGCATCGGGGCGCTGGTCACAGACCACGGCGGCACCCTGTCCCACCCGGCGATCATCGCCCGCGAGTACCGCGTCCCCGCCGTGGTCGCCACCTGCGTGGGTACCGCGAAGCTGCACGACGGCCAACTGGTCTCCGTGGACGGGACAACCGGAACCGTGGAGGTCCTCGCATGAGCGCACCCCCGGTCGCCGAGGCACCGCCTCTGCTGAACCTGATGGATGTGGTGTCGACCGCGCACGTCCTCGACGCAGCCGCCGAGCTCGGACTCATCGACTGCCTGACCCGCGGCTCGAAGGACGCCATTGAACTCGCCGACACCTGCGCGACCGACGAATCGATGACCGCACTACTGCTCGACACCCTCACGGACCTCGGCGTCGTGCGGCGCGACGCATCCGGCCGGTACGCCCTCGCCGTCGACGGGCTGCCGCTGCTGAGGATGGCCGCCGCCGGTTGGTCGCAACTCGCCGGTGTTGTCCGCAGTGGCGAACCGCTGGCGAAGGCGGACACCGCCCACGGGGCAGCCGTCTTGTACCCCGACCTCGTACCCCTGCTGTCGGCGCTGTTCACACCGGCGGCGCGCCGCGCAGCGCAACTGCTGGCCGGCAGCGGCGTCGATGTGCTCGACGTCGGGGCGGGGGCGGCGCCCTGGAGCATCGCGATGGCGAGGTACTCACCCGGCGTCCGGGTGATCGCCCTTGACCTGCCGGCCGTCATCGCCTCCACCCGCCGCGCGGTCGACGCCGCCGACCTCCGGGACCGCTTCGACTACCTGCCGGCCGACATGTTCACCTGCGGGCTGCCCGACGCGGCGTACGACATGGTGCTGCTTGGCAACATCTGCCACCTCTTCGACGAGACGCACAACCGCGCACTGCTGCAACGACTGCGCCCCGCGGTGAGGCCCGACGGACTGCTCGCCATCATCGACGTGCTGCCTTCGCCCGACCCGGCGGCACAGCGCTCGATCAGCCTCTACGCACTCGGACTTCGCCTACGTACCTCGCGCGGCGCCGTGCACCCGCTCGCCGCGTACCAAACCTGGACCAGCAATGCCGGATTCGGACCGGTGCAGGTCGAGCAGCTGTCCTGTGCACCACCGTTCTACCTGCTTGCGTGCCGGACCCGGTAGCGGTCGACGAACATCAGGTCACTCGGGGTACCGAGTGGCGCGAGGTATCCCACCCGCCATCCGCGGTGGACTCTTCGGACCAAAATGGGGGGACGGTGGAAGAAGAGCGATCAGCTCCACCGAACGGCCGGGATCTCAAACTCCGGCTGGCGCGTGCGGCTGCGGTACTAACCTGGATCTTCGCGGTCGGCTGGCTCCTTCTCGGCAATGTACCGCTGGCGGTGTGGGTGCTCAGCACGCGGCCGTTACCGGTGTTTCCGATCATCGGCGAAGTGAACAACGGCGCCTTCTACTACTGGTTCAGCTACCGGGTGTTCGGCTACCTGATCCTGGCCTCAGTGCCGCTCGGCGTCGCCGAGGTGCTCGCCGCGCGCGCCTTGTGGCGTGGCGAGCGGCGTGGCGCGGCGCAGCTGATCTGGCTGTTCCCGCTTGAGATCGCGACGTGGATCGGCTTCGCCTGGCCTATTCCGCCATTGCTTGGGGTCGCCCGATTCCTGCTCATTTTGCGGGCCTGGCCCCAGCTCAAGCCGAGCACAGTCCGGATCCCGGCCCGACGTTCCGTACGCCGTCGGCACAGTCGAACCCATCCTGCCGACGCAGTCGGTCGCGCTACGCCAGCGGTACCCGCCTACACGACGCTCGAAAGCGAGGCTACCCGTGCGACCGAGACGAACTCTTAGGCGGTACTGCCGGGCGAGCCGGGGCCGCGCGCACCGTTCGTCGTACGGCGGTCGCGGCCGTGGCGGTCTTCTCATTCACCCGCCGGCGTGGCATCCACACTGTCCACAATGGACAGATGACGCAGGGCGCCTATGCTCTTGTAGGTGACCGACGAACGCGTGGTGCGGTTGTGGCAACGGGCTGCCGACGTCTACGAGACGGTGCTGCCCTACTTCGGCCCGATGAGCGAGCGGCTGGTGGCCCTGGCGCAGATCCGGCCGGGTGAGCGGATCCTCGACGTGGCCTGCGGCAAGGGAGCCTCGCTCGTGCCGGCCGCCGCGGCGACCGGTCCCGAGGGCCGGGTCACCGGCGTGGACATCGTGCCTGAGATGGTCGAAGCGGCCCGCCGGGCCCTGCGCGATGCCGGGTATGCCAACGGCGACGCGGCGGTCATGGACGGCGGGGCGCTGACGTTCGCCGACGGC
>DASXRB010000778.1:0-2619 GCA_036506875.1 Kribbellaceae bacterium
GCTTGGCGGCGTTCTGCAATGCCTCCAGGACGCAGAAGTACGCCGCGGCTTCGACCTCGGCGGAGTACCGGCCGGTGCCAGTCGCTTGTAGCTCGACCGGGACCGAACTCGTGGAGATCGCCGTACGCAGCGCCGCGATCAGTCCCTCGTCGACGAGCAGGCTGGGATAGATGCCTCGCGACAGGCTGATGAGTGTCTCGATCGTCGCCGTCGCCGCCGGACCCTGCGCCGCGATCAGGCGATCGGCCCGCTCGGGCGACCGCCCCGCCAGCGTGTGTGCGAGCCGCAGGTTCACGGCAAGGGCCACGAGGTGCTGCTGGGCGCCGTCGTGAATGTCGCGTTCGAGCCGTCTTCGCTCGGCGTCCTGCGCGTCGACGAGTCGCTGCCGGGAAACCCTCAGCTCCTCCGCCCGGGTGGACAGCTCTTCGAACCGATGCCCGAGCTCGGCTCGCAGCCGGGCCCCGCGCAGCACCAGGCCGGCCTGGTCCGCGAGCCCCGCGAACAGCCGTTCCCCGACCGGTGAGAGCGGTACGTCGTCGCGTTCCTGGATGGCGAGGACGCCCAGCAGGTCCCCGGCCTGGCGTACCGGAAGCTCGCGCCGTCCGGGTACGTGGCCGGCTCCTGGTGCTCCGACGGCCGAGCGAGCAGCAGGGGGCCAGGAAGCGGCGAGCCTCAGCTGGTCGTCCACGACGAGCCACACCTGCGCGCCGGCGGCACCGGTGCCGTCCGCGAGCACCTTGGCCATCCGCGCCGGCAGCTCCTCGTTCGCATAGGTGCTGGTCAACGCGGCTGAGAACCGGCTCAGGACCTCGTACGGCGACCGCCGGCCGCCCCGCACCAGCTGGGACACGACGTCCTCGAGCCACGACTGCACCGGCTCGAAGCCCAGTGCGACCACCGCCGTGGCGAGCACCGAGAGCCCCACCTGCGGCGACGATGTGTGGCCGATCAGCACGCCGCCTCCCAGCACCATGACGACGTACACCAGCAGCACGAAGCCGGCCAGTCCGCTCAGCACGAGCACAGCGGCGAGCCGCTCGCGCCCGGACCGCTGTTTCCCCCACCGCCTCCTCACCTCAGCAGTCTGCGCCCATTCGCGGCGCGGCGGGAGGGCTCTGCCCGAACCCTTAGGGGTGGGGTCAGCCGCACGATCGCCCGCAGATCACCCTCGGCCAGCGCCCGCACGCCGTGCGCCCAGCCCGATGGGCGGCAGCTCCGGGAACGCCTTTGCTGGTTACACGCCGCTCGACCGGGGGGCTGAAACCACACATCGGAGCATCACATGTCCATCACCACCAGCACCACCACTGTCCGGACCACGGCTGCTCGGGCCGAGGGCGTCAGCAAGTTCTACGGCACCGGCGACGCCGTCGTCGCCGCGCTGAAGGACGTCGACGTCGAGCTCGAGGCCGGCAGATTCACCGCCGTCATGGGACCATCGGGGTCGGGCAAGTCGACCCTGCTGCACATGCTCGCCGGTCTCGACCGGCCGTCGTCGGGCGAGGTGTACGTCGGGGACACCCAGATCACCAAGCTCAACGACAAGGCGCTCACGCTGCTGCGCCGGGACCAGATCGGCTTCATCTTCCAGTCGTTCAACCTGTTGCCGACGATGAGCGCCGCGGAGAACATCGTTCTCCCGATCCGCATCGCCGGCCGCAAGCCCGACGACTTCTGGGTGCAGTCGATCGTCGAGAAGCTCGGCCTCGCCGATCGGCTCGACCACCGTCCCACCCAGCTGTCCGGTGGCCAGCAGCAGCGGGTCGCCGCGGCCCGCGCCCTGGCTTCGCGACCGCAGATCATCTTCGCCGACGAGCCCACCGGCGCGCTCGACTCGACGTCGGGCACCGAGCTGCTCGGCTTCCTCCGCACGGCGGTCCGGGAGCTCGGCCAGACCGTCGTCATGGTCACCCACGACCCGACGGCAGCCGGCTACGCCGACCGGGTCCTCTTCCTGGCCGACGGCCACGTCGTCGACGAGATGGACGAGCCGACCGCCGACGCCGTACTCGACTTCATGAAGCACCTAGGAGCCTGACAGATGTTCACCGCAACCCTGCGGGGCATGCTCGCGCACAAGCTGCGGCTTGTCCTGACCGTCGCCTCGATCGCACTCGGAGTCGCGTTCCTGGCCGGCACCCTCGTCCTGACCGACACCATGCACCTGGCGTTCGACCAGCTGTTCGGCAAGGTCTCCTCCGGCACCGACGCGGTCGTCCGCGCCGAGGCCGCCTACACCCAGTCCGAAGGCACCGGCACCAGCCGGGGTCCGATCCCGTCCTCCGTCCTCCAGCGGGTGCGCGGCGTCGATGGCGTCCGCACCGCCGAGGGCGAGGTCAGCGGCTACGCGCTGCTGACCGACAACGCCGGCCGGGCCGTGCTGACCAGCGGTGGTGCGCCCACCATGGGCTACAGCATGCCGTCGGACGTCACGCTGCGCGGTGACGTCACGTTGCGCAGCGGCACGGCACCGTCGGGGCCGCACCAGGTGGCGATCGATGCCACCAGCGCGGAAGAGCACCACATCGCGCTCGGCTCCACGATCAAGGTGCTGTTCCGCGGTCCGACGCAGGAGTTCACCGTGGTCGGCACCGTCGGCTTCGGTGGTGAGAAGAACCT
>DASXRB010000779.1:0-5961 GCA_036506875.1 Kribbellaceae bacterium
CGGGCGTCGCTGCGCGGTATGGGCCGGAACGGGTAGGCCCCGGGGAACATCGCCGCGCGCAGCGTGTTGAACAGCAACACGTCGAAGGCATCCACCAGCGGCGGGATGTCGCCGTCGCGGTAGCACTCGTGGAACCCCGCGAGCCGGTCGCGCACCTCCGAGACGAACACCTCGTCGCCACCCGGCTCGATGACGCCGGACATGCCCGAGTTCCAGGCGCCGAGCAGGGCGGCGGCCGCGTCCTGGACGTGCAGCAGCGTCATCGGCCGGTCGTCGCGGACCGACGGGGTCAGGCCCGCTGCCACCCGGTGCGCGAACGTGGCCACGAAGGAGTTGTAGTCTGGCCGGCCGTGCTCGCCGAAGAGGTTGGTGAGGCGCACGTCGGCCACCGGTAAGCCCGTTCGCCGGCCCCACGTCGCGAAGACCTCGGCCGCGGCCTCCTTGCCGCGCCCGTACCCGGAGTCCGAACCGGCATGGACGCTGTTGGCGTAGACGACCGCGGCGTGTGAGCCCGAGCGGTCCAGCGCCTCGACGACGGCCTCCGCCAGCGCGAGGTTGCCCTGCTCGACGGTCTCGTCCTTGCCACGGATGACGCCCGCGGCGTGGATCACCGCGTCCGCGCCCCGGACCGCCTGCTCCAGGGCACCCGACGCGAACGTCGCGCGGGAGACGGGTACGACGTCGACGTCCCACAACGCACGCAACCTGACCCGGGTATGCCAGCCGACGAAGCCGTCCGCCCCGGTGACGACGACCCTAGGCCGGTTCCTGACGTGAATAGCGACCATCTGTCTGGGTTCCTCACTCGTGGGGCCTGTCATGCGTTGACCGGTTCTGTGCGGCTCGCCTGTTCGAGCAGTGCGCTGAGCTGTGCCACCCCGTGACGCCTGCTCAGGTGTGCGTCGTAATACCGGCGGCCGGCGGTTCCCAGCGCCCGGCGCTGCCCCGCCGGTAGCGTGCTGGTCCGGAGGATCGCGCCGGCGAGGTCGCTCGCGGACCCGGGCGGCACCGTGACGCCGGCGCCGGAGGCGTTGACGACGGCGGCGGCGTCCCCGCCGACCGCGGCGATGACCGGACGCCCGGCGGCAAGCGTCGCCTGCACCTTGCTGGGCAGCGTGGTGCGGAACAGCGGGAGGTCCCGGAGCGTCACGAGCTGGACGTCGCCGAGGGACAGCACCCGGGCCATCCGGCTGACCGGCTGCGGCGGCACGAAGCGCACGTTGTCGAGGCCGCGCTCGGCGACCATCCGGCGCAGCCGCCGCTCGGCGACGCCGCCGCCCACGAGCACGAAGCCCAGCTCCCGGTGGTCGCGCAGCAGATCGGCGGCCTCGACCACGACCTCGAGTCCCTGGACCTCGCCCAGGTTGCCGGCGTACATGACGGTGAAGGGACGCAACGGCCCGAGCTCCCGGCTCAGCTCGACGTCGTACTCGACGGGGCGGAAGTGGGTCTCGTCGACCCAGTTCGGGACGACCACGATCTTGCGCTCGTCGATACCCCGCGCCGCGACGAGATCCACCATCCCCGGCGACGTGACCGCGATCGATGCCGCGCGCCGGTAGACACCGTCGCAAAAGGCGTGAAGTCCGCGCTCGATCCAGCGCGCTGACGAGTCGCCCAGGAAGCCGCTGGCCGTGACGGACTGCGGCCACATGTCCTGGACCAGGAGAACGAACGGGATCCGCCGGGCGCGGTGCAACGCGAGGGCCGGGAGCGCGGCGGTGACGGGAGCGGAGTACACCAGGGTGGCGTCGACATGGCGCAGCGCACTCAACCCGACCACACTGGCCGCCGAGGCGAAGGTCAGGAAGTTGGCCGCCCGCCGGCCGGGGTGCGCGTCGTGCGAGGCGTACAGCGGAGCACGGTGCACGGTGACACCGCCGAGCACCTCGCGGTGGTAGAGCCGCAGCCGGTACCCGGGGTAGATCCGGCCGGCCGGGTAGTTCGGCAGCCCCGTCAGGACGTCCACCTGATGTCCGTGGGACCTCAGGCCCCGGGCGATCGTGCCCGGGACGACGGCGCCGACCTCGGGGTCGTACCACTGCGACACCAGCCCGACCCTCATCGCGCCGGCACCCCCTTGACGGTCGCCCCCGCGGGGACGTCCGCGACCACGCAGGCCGCGGCACCGACGACGGCGCCCCGCCCGACCGACAGGCACTGGAGGATGCAGGACTGGGCCCCGAGCAGCACCTCCTCCTCGACCAGGCAGCCCCCGGAGACCGCGGCCGCGGGGTTGAGCGTCGCGTAGTCGCCTACGACGGTGTCGTGTCCGATCGTGACGCCCTGGTTGACATGGACGTGCCGCCCGAGGGTGACGTTCGTGGTGAGCCGCGCTCCCGGCCACAGCACCGTGCCCGGGCCGAGCCGGCACCCCGAGCCGACGGTCGCCGTCGGGTGCACGACGGTCGGGCAGCGCCGACCGGTCCGCAGGACGAGGGAGTCCACCCGGCGCCGTACGCCGGGAGCGGCGATGCCGACGAGGACCTGGACGTCCGGGCCCGCGCCGGTCAACCAGTCGAGGCAGCCGAGGATCTTCGAGCCGCGTTCCTCCACCAGTGCCTGGTGCTGGGCGGCGGGGGCGTCGTCCAGGTAGCCGAGCACCTCCAGCTCGGGGCCGGCGGTGTCGACGAGGTCGTGGATCTCGCGGCCCTGTCCGCCGCAGCCGACGATGACGACCGGCGCCGGGGTCATCGACCGACCCCCGTGGCGGAGGACCCGCGGAACTCCGGCATGGTGGCCGAGCCGTCCGCGGCGATGCCGTCGCGCCGGAGCACGCCGCGCAGCGTGCGGGCGAGGATCCACAGGTCCAGCCGCAGCGACCGCCGGTCGACGTACTCGAGGTCGAGAGCGAACCTCGCCTCCCAGGTCAGCCGGTTGCGTCCGCTGACCTGGGCCAGGCCGGTCACGCCGGGTGCGACCTCGTGCCGGCGCGCCTGCTCGCGTGTGTAGCGGTCCAGGTACTCCATCAGCAGCGGCCGTGGCCCGACCAGGCTCATGTCGCCCTTCACGACGCACCACAGCGTCGGCAGCTCGTCCAGGCTCGTCGCCCTCAGCCAGGCGCCCAGGCGGGTGAGCCGCCGGGCGTCGTCCGCGGGTCCGGCGGCCGGCGACTGCCGCATCGTCCGGAACTTCACCAGCGTGAAGGGCCGGGCGTTCAGCCCGGGGCGCTGCTGCCGGAACAGGACGGGCGAGCCCAGAGTCAGCCGGACGGCACACGCCACGGCCAGCAGCAACGGCGCGGTGAGGAAGAGCACCGCCGATGCGATGAGCAGGTCACAGGCCCGCTTGATCCGGCCGTAGCTCATGAGCGGCTCGCGAGGAAGTCGTCGATGATGCCGTGGACCCGTTGCTCGCCGGCCGCACTGAGCTTGGATCCCGACGGCAGGATCAGGCCCTGCTGGAACAGGCGGTCCGAGGCGCCGGTCCGGAACGAGCGGGCGCCGGCGAACACCGGTTGCCGGTGCATGGGCTTCCACACCGGCCGCGACTCGACGTCACCGGCCTCGAGCTCCTTGGCCAGGTCCTCGGGGCTCCATCCCGTGACCACCTCGTCGACGAGGACGGCGGTCAGCCAGCAGTTGTCCTCGGCGTCGTCGGCCCCACCGAGGAGCTCCACCCCGGGCACCGGACCGAACAGCGAGCGGTAGCCCTCGCGGATCTCCCGGCGCCGTACCAGCATCGCGTCCAGACGCGCGAGCTGCGCACGGCCCAGCGCGGCCAGCACGTTGCTCAGCCGGTAGTTGTAGCCGACCTCGTGGTGTTCGTAGTACGCGACCGGCTGCCGGGCCTGGGTGCTCAGGTGGCGGGCGTGCGCGGCAAGACTCCGGTCGTCGGTGAGCAGCATGCCGCCGCCGCCCGTGGTCAGGATCTTGTTGCCGTTGAAGGACAGCACCCCGGCGCGTCCGAAGCCGCCCGCCGGCCGGCCCCGGTACGACGCACCGAGTGCCTCGGCCGCGTCCTCGAGCAGCTCGACACCGTAGGTCTCGCAGACCGCGAGCAAGGAGTCGTAGTCCGCGGCCTTGCCGAGCAGGTCGACGCTGATCGCGGCGACGACGTGGCATCCTTCCCGGCGAAGCGTTCGCAGGCAGCCGTCGAGAAGCCGCGGATCGAGGTTGCCGGTGCCGGGATCGCAGTCGGCGAAGACCGGGGTCGCGCCGGTGTACACGACGGCGTTCGCCGTCGCGACGAAGGTCAGGCTGGGTACGACGACCGTGACGCCGGGCCCTGCGCCCAGCTCGAGCAGGGCCAGATGCAGGGCGGCGGTCGCGGAGCTGAGCGCGACCGCGTGGCTGGTACCCACGCGTTCGCAGATCTCCCGCTCGAAGGCGTCGACGTGCGGACCGAGCGGAGCCACCCAGCCGCTGCGCACGGCGTCGACGACCATCGCCTCCTCGGCCGGCCCGACGTCCGGAGGGGACAAGAAGATGCGTTCAGGCATGGCGCCACTCCAACGTCGCGGGTGCGGGTGCCGAGTACTTGCGGAGCCACTCGAGTGCGGTCTCCGCGTCCAGCGGAACGGCTGTGGGATCGATCGTGTCGAGCCTCAGGGCCGGCACCGGCACGTGCGAGATGAGGCTGTGCCGGGGGCGGGGGTCCGGCTGCTCGTCGTACCCGAAGAGTTCCTCGTGCAGCTTCTCGCCCGCGCGCAGGCCGGTGAAGACGAGGCGGACGCCCTCGGCATCGGGACTGCGGTCGATGAGCGTCCGCGCGACGTCGGCGATGCGCACCGGTTCCCCCATGTCGAGCACCAGCGCCTCGCCGTCCTCGCCGATGGCCGTTGCCTGAAGCACCAGCTGGCACGCCTCGCTGATCGTCATGAAGAACCGCGTGACATCCGGGTCGGTGACCGTCACCGGGCCACCGGTGGCGATCTGCCGCTCGAACGTCGTCAGCACGGAGCCGCGCGACCCGAGCACGTTGCCGAAGCGCACACTGACGTAGCGGCCGGGCCAGTACCCGGACGCGGCTGCCGTCAGCCGCTCGGCGAGCCGCTTGCTGTAGCCCAGCACGCTCGTCGGGTTGGCGGCCTTGTCGGTCGAGATGTTGACGAAGGTCTCCACACCTGCGGCGGCACCGGCCTCCAGGACGTTCCAGGTGCCCGCGACGTTGGTCTTCCAGGCCTCGAGTGGATGCGTCTCGAGCAGTGGCAGGTGCTTGAGAGCGGCGGCGTGGAAGACGACCTGCGGCGCATGTGCGCGGAAGACCGCGGCGAGCGCGTGCGGGTCGCGGATGTCGGCCAGCACGGTGTCGTCACCGTCGAGCAGGGCCCGGCCGGTGATCGAGAGCTGGACCGCGTGCAGCGCCGACTCGTCGCGATCGAGCATGATGAGCACTGCCGGGCCGAACCGGCGGATCTGGCGGCACAGCTCCGAACCGATGGAGCCGCCCGCACCGGTGACGAGCACCCGCTTGCCGGCGATCTGGTCGGTGATGGCGCGAAGGTCGAGCCGTGCCGGGTGGCGGCCGAGCAGGTCCTCGACGTCGACGGCGCGCAGATCGGTGGGTACGACGCGGCCGCGGATGATCCGCTCCAGCGGCGGCAGCACCAGCACCTGCAGTCCGGCCCGGACCGCGCGACCGCTGACGTCGCGGAGCAGCCGGGCATCGGCGCCGGGCAGCGCCACCACCACCGTCGAGGCCCGCACCGCCGCGGCCACCTCGGCGAGCCGGGTCCGGGGGCCTTGCACCCGGACGCCGTGGATCCGCAGCCGGCGTTTGGCCGGATCGTCGTCGATCAGGGCCACCGGCAGGAAGGGCGAGGACTTGTCGGAACGCATCTGCCGGACCAGCTGGGTGCCGGCGTCACCGGCGCCGAAGATGACGACCCGCTCGGCATCCGGGCGGACCTGCCGGCGCCGGCTGCGATATGCCCTGAGCACGAACCGCGCGGCCAGCAACGTCGACAGCGAGATCGCCGTCGCGACGAACGGGGTGCTTCGCGGCACCAGCAGGGGCTCC
>DASXRB010000780.1:0-2161 GCA_036506875.1 Kribbellaceae bacterium
AGTAGCGGAGCAGGTTGAACTCGGTCGCCGTCAGGTCGATCACCGTGTCGCCGCGGCAGACCTCGTGCCGGCTCTCGTCGAGGACAACGTCGGCGTAGCGCAGGACGTCGCCGGGTCGGTCGCTGGCGGTTCGCCGCAGAATCGCCTGCACGCGCGCGACGATCTCCGCCAGGCTGAACGGCTTCGTGACGTAGTCGTCGCCGCCGGTCTGCAAGCCCTTGACCTTGTCCTCGACCGCGTCCCGCGCGGTCAGGAACAGTACGGGCACGTGCCGGTCCTCGGCCCGCAGCCGGCGGACGACGTCGAAACCGTCGAGTCCGGGCATCATCACGTCCAGCACGACGAGATCCGGATTGACCTCCTTGGCCTTCTTCAGGGCCTCGGTGCCGTTGGCCGCCGTGCTCACGTCGTACCCCGCGAACCGCAGGCTGGCCGACAGCAGCTCGACGATGTTGGGCTCGTCATCGACCACGAGCAGGTGTGCGCTCATGGCACCAGTCTGCTCGTAGCGGATGGGCGATCGCTGACGGTTTCCTGTGAATCGCCTGGGAGGGTCGGATCAGCGCGGGTGGCGGGGGAGACCCCACTTGCCGCGGATGGCGTCGCGCACGGTGCCGTCGTTGATGCTGAGGGCGGTGGCCTTGCCGTCGGTGACGGTCGCCATCACCATCACGGTGTTGCCGTTCTTCACGTTGGCGATGCCGTCGCGGGCGGCGTTCACGAGAGTGTCCGCGGTGACCGCGTAGGTCCGGCTGTAGCCGTCCTCGCTCTTCACCGTGATCGAGTCCTTGCTGACCGCCGTGACCTGCCCGTTCTGGGTGGCGATGGTCTGGTAGCCGCCGCCGTCCTTCTTCACCACGAACTCACCGTGCAGCGCCGGCCCGCCGATCCCGAACAGCTTCATGCCCGGCCCCCTGCGCGGCAGGTCCGGCGGGTTGCCCGGCTCGGAGGTCGTGACGGACGGTGACGGCGTGGGGTCGGCGGCCTGCACGCCGGCGCTGTTCGGCTGCCCCGACTCCGACGTCGCCCAGGCGACCCCACCGGCGATGGTCAGTACCGCGACCGACGCGATGGCGCCGGCGATCCGCCAGCGGTGGTCGGGCTTGTGCTCCGGTGCTGGGGCCGGCGGCGGGGTGAAGCCGTCGGGCGTCATACCGTGCGGCGTCATGCCGTTCATGCTGAGCCTCCGTGATCGGTCGTGGATCTGACCTCAACGTCCCCCACGTGCCTGAGACCAACCTGCGGTGAACCTGGCAAAAGCCTGGCAATCACGTATCAGTTCGGCCACAGCACCGCGGCCAGCCAGACGGCGGCCGCGAGCAGCGTGCCGGCCAGCTCGATGAGGATCGACAGTCCCGTCGCCTTGAGGGCGTGCTTGGTGGACTGCCACGCGGCGGCGCTGTCGCCGAGCCGCTGCCGCTCGCTGAGGAAGACCCCGAGCGGGAAGCCCACCAACATGCCGACGACCGGGATCACGAAGAAGCCGGCGATCGCGAGCAGTACGCCGGCGACGGTCGCCCGCCGGGGGACACCGGCGGCCCGCAGCCGCCGTTCCGGTACGACGTACTTCACCACCTGGCTGGCGCCGATCAGCACGACCGCGACGGCGAGGACCGTCCAGCCGGTCGCGGTCCGGACCTCCAGGGCCCAGACCGCGATGGCGGCGAGGCTGAGGAGGGCACCGGGCAGGACCGGTACGACGATGCCGACGACGCCGACGGCGATCGCCAGGCCGACCAGGATGAGGCCGAACGTGTTCACAGCGGCCTACTGTGACATGGGCGCGGCCTGCCCGTGAATGCTGTGGATCAGTCCGCGTGGCCAGGATCCCGTCGAGTCTTGCGGCGCGGCACACGACAGACGACCAACGGCGTGTGACGGCTCGTAGAGTCGTGACCGTGACGCCGGAGAGCATGCCGCCGTACCTGCACGACCTGGTCGTGTCGCTCGCCGCGCCCTGGGTGGCCCTGTCGCCGCCCAGCGGCCAGCTGGACGGTCGCGGCGCTCAGGGGGTGTTCGCCAGGGACCGCCGGGTGCTGTCGCGCTGCGAGGTATCCGTCGACGGCCGCCCGCCGGTGCCGCTGTCGGCCGGGGAGCCGACGGCGGCCGGCGCCGAGTTCACCGCGGCCCTCGACTGGCTCGGCGGCGGCGCCCTCGACCC
>DASXRB010000781.1:0-1841 GCA_036506875.1 Kribbellaceae bacterium
TCCGCCTACGACCTCGACCTGTCCCGCACCCTCGAGCGCGCGACCGTGGTGCGCGGGGACGAGGGCACCGAAGTCTTCCTCGCCGAGGGCCTGGAAGTTGCCGCGGGCATCCGTCAGCCGATGACCGCGTTCGTCGAGGCACGTCCCGAGGTGCGGCTGATCGAGGACCGGTTCATGCAGATCCAGCAAGCGATGGGTACGACGAAGACCCGTGCCCCCGAGAGCGTCGAGTTCCTGCACGCCTTCGTCGAGGAGCTGAAGGCGAACGGCTTCGTCGCCGACGCCCTCCAGCGCTCGAACCAGCCCGACGCGGCCGTCGCGCCACCCGCCTAGCTGCGCAAGGCCGAGTGCTTGGTCACAAGGGACCGATGACGGGCGACACACCTGGTCACGAGGGCCCGATGAGTGGGGAGTTGAGGGGACGTACGGTACTGGGGTGGGTAACCGGTTGGCGGGGTCGACGAGTCCGTACCTGCTGCAGCACGCGGACAACCCGGTGCACTGGTGGCCGTGGTCCCAGGAGGCGTTCGCGGCCGCGCGGGAGCGGGACGTGCCCGTGTTCCTGTCGGTCGGGTACTCGGCCTGCCACTGGTGCCATGTGATGGCACACGAGTCGTTCGAGGACGACGCGACGGCGTCGTACCTGAACGAGCATTTCGTGTGTATCAAGGTGGACCGGGAGGAGCGGCCGGACGTCGACGCGGTCTACATGGACGCGACGGTGGCGATGACCGGGCACGGTGGCTGGCCGATGTCGTGCTTCCTCAGCCCGACCGGGGAGCCGTTCTTCTGCGGCACGTACTTCCCGTCGCGTCCGCAGCCCGGGATGGCGTCGTTCCGGCAGGTGCTGGAGGCGCTGGTCGACGCCTGGCGCGGACAGCGTGACCAGATCACCGAGATCGGCCGGACGGTCGTCTCGCGGCTCGCCGGCCGGCACCCGGCCGGGATCGAGGACGGGTACGACGAGGACGCGCTGGACCGCGCGGTGACCGTGTTGCTGCGCGAGTTCGACCCGGTGGACGCCGGCTTCGGCCAGGCGCCGAAGTTCCCGCCGTCGATGGTGCTGGACTTCCTGTTGCGGCACCACCGCCGGACCCGGTCGGAAGCGGCGCTGCGGATGGTGTCCGCGACGTGCGAGCGGATGGCGCGCGGCGGGATGTACGACCAGCTGGGCGGCGGGTTCGCGCGCTACAGCGTGGACGGCCAGTGGGTGGTGCCGCACTTCGAGAAGATGCTCTACGACAACGCGCTGCTGCTCGACGTCTACACGCACTGGTGGACGGTGACCGGCGACCCGCTGGCGCGCCGGGTGGCGACCGAGACGGCCGGGTTCCTGCTCGGCGGGCTGCGCACACCGCAGGGCGGGTTCGCCTCGGCGCTGGACGCGGACACCGAGGGCGTCGAGGGCCGTTTCTACGTCTGGACTCCGGCCGAGCTCGATGCCGTGCTGGGCGCGGAGGACGGCGCCCGGGTGGCGGCGCTGTGCGAGGTGACGCCGGCCGGGACGTTCGAGCACGGCGCGTCGGTGCTGCAGCTACCCGCCGACCCGGACGACGAGCCGCGCTGGCAGCGGGCCCGGGCGGCGCTCCTGGAGGCCCGCGCGAAGCGCACCGCCCCGGCCCGGGACGACAAGGTGGTCGCGGCCTGGAACGGCCTGGCGATCGTCGCGCTCGCCCGCGCGGGCGTGCTGCTCGGCGAAGCGTCGTACATCGACGCGGCGGTGGCCGCCGCCGGCCTGCTGCGCGACGTGCACCTCGACGCCGGCGGGCGCCTCGTGCGCACCTCGAAGGACGGCGTCGCGGGTGACGCGCACGGCGTGCTGGAGGACTACGCGGCCTTCG
>DASXRB010000782.1:0-6034 GCA_036506875.1 Kribbellaceae bacterium
GAGTACGACGCGGTGCCGACCGAGCGGCTGGAGGCGCAGGTGTGCGAGCTGGCCGCCCGGGCGGCCGCGGCCCTGTGCCGCTGGCTGCTGATGGTCGCCGAGCTCGACCGCCGCCGCGCCTGGGCCGACTGGCAGATGACCTCCTGCGCGCACTGGCTGTCGTGGCGCTGCGGCCTCGGCCTGGTCACCGCCCGCGACCACGTCCGCGTCGCCCACGCCCTCACCCGGTTCCCCCGGATCCGCGACGAGTTCGCCGCCGGCCGGCTGTCGTACTCCAAGGTCCGCGCCATCACCCGGATCGCCACCCCCGCCCTGGAACGCGAACTGGTCCACCTCGCCCTGGCCAGCACCGCCGCCCAGACCGAACGCCTGGTCCGCGGCTACCGCCGCGCCGGCACCGAACCCGCCACCACGCCGGGCCCGACCGCGCACTGGCACCTCGACCCCGACGGCTACCTCATCGTCGAAGCCCGCCTCGCCCCCGACGACGGCCTCGCCCTGGCCACCGCCCTCGACCGCCTCCGCGACACGCCTCCGCCCACACCCGACAAGCCGGCACCCGACAAGCCGGCACAGCGGCTGAGCCGCGCTGAAGCATTCACCCACCTCGCCCGCTCAGCCCTCGCCATCGCCGCCGCCGACCACAGCGGCGCCGACCGCCACCTGGTCCACATCCACGTCGACCACGACGTCCTGGCCGAACCCGACCCCACAACATCGGCCGGCGATTCCGCGGAATCGCCGCAGGACCAGCAGACCACCGCTGACAGTGACCGTCCCACCGACCCAGCCGGAGCCCCGGTCGCTGGACACGCGGCCACCGCACCACCAGCCGACCCGAGCCCGACAGGCCAGCCCGCGCCCGCAGTCACCCGCGGGCAGGCGCACTTCGCGAACGGACCCGCCATCACCGCCACCATGGCCCGCCGACTGCTGTGCGACGGCCTGTTCCGCATCTGGTCCCACGACGCCCACACCGGCCGCCCCCTCGACCACGGCCGCCGGCACCGCACCATCACCCCCGCCCAACGCCGCCACCTCCTGCAACGCGACCACGGCTGCGCCGTCCCCGGCTGTTCCAACACCCGCTTCGTCGACGCCCACCACGTCATCCACTGGCTGTACGGCGGCCGAACCGACCTCGACAACCTCGTCATGCTCTGCAGCCATCACCACGCCGAGGTCCACGACGGACGCCTCATCGTCCGCGCCCTCGGCCACCAGCACTACACCTTCCACACCCACACCGGCCGCCCCATCGAACCCGCACCACAATCACCGGACGCGGACGCGAACCGCGACCTCGAAGACGCCATCGCCGCCTTCCACGCCGACCTCCCACCCGTCAACGGCAACACCCTCGGCCAAGGCTGGTACGGCGACCACCTCAACCTCGACCTCACCGTCTCCGGCCTGCTCCGGCGGCGGCAACAGCCGGCCTGAGACCGTGGCAGCCAAACCCTTTCCAGGACAGTCCCCTCGGCTCCTTGCCAGGTCCTCGGCTCATGCCCGGTCTCGGCTCAGTGCCGGTCGCGGCTCCGCGGGTGTGAGCTTCCGCCGCACCGGCGGATCAGTGGACGGCCCTGTTCCGCCGCGGCGCTGGTCAACGTGCCGCGGCGGGGCACCGGCTACCGCTCGTCGACGACTTCGCCGTCAACGGGGGCGTTGTCGCGCACCAGCGACATCGCGGCGGCCACCTCGGGCATGCTGCGGGCGGCAACGGCCGCGGCCCGCATCTGGTCCGCGGAGTCCCACCTCCAGGTGTCGGTGTAGGTGCCGTCCTCGTGGCGGATCAGCCGGACGTGGCCCAGTCCGGCGTACCCGCTGCGAATGGTGGCGATCAGGTCGGCCCGGCGGCTGAAGAACTGCTCGAGGTCGGCCGGGTCGACGGTGTAGTGGTGGGGGTCCTGGTGACGGCTGGCGGTCCGGTCATGAGGAGGCCGCGACTTTCCAGAGGTAGCCGTCCGGGTCGCTGAAGTAGCCGAAGTAGCCCCACGGGGCGGCTGCCGGCTCCTTCACGACCTCGCCGCCGGCCGCGGCAGCCTTGGCGATCGTCTCGTCCACCACGTCCTGCGACGCGACGATGTAGTGCAGCGACACTCCACGGAACCCGGACCCCTCGGCCGAGACCCCGGCATCCTGCGCCGCAGCCTCCCGCGGATACAGGGCCAGCGACGGCGACCCCTCGCCCAGGCCGATGGCGACGAAGTACGGGTGGTCCTGCTCGACCGTGCAGCCCAGCCCGTCGCTGTAGAACTTCTTCGCGCGATCCAGATCGTCCACACCGAGCATGATCGCGTTCACCTGCAGTGACATGTTGTCTCCCTGAAACGTCGTGTCCGACTCTGTCTGTACGTATGACCGGCCACGGCACCGCGATGTGACCGGTCATACGGCGAAAGTCGGCTCGCGACGTCAGGACGACAGCTTGGCCTCGACGAGCTCGCGTACCTTGGCCGCGTCGGCCTGGCCGCGCATCTCCTTCATGACCGCGCCGATCAGCGCACCGGCCGCCGCGCCTTTGCCGGCCCGGATCTTCTCGACCACGTCCGGGTTCGCCGCGATCGCGCGGTCCACGGCCTCGCTCAGCGCGGTGTCGTCCGACACCAGCGCCAGGCCGCGTGCGGAGATGATCTGCTCCGGGGTGCCCTCGCCCTTGACCAGGCCGTCGAAGACCTGCCGGGCCAGCTTGTCGTTCAGGGCGCCGTCGTCGACCAGCTTCTGCACCGCGGCCACCTGCTCCGGCCCGACCCCGAGGCCGTCCAGCTCGGCGCCGGCGTCGTTCGCGGCCCGGGCCAGCTCGCCCAGCCACCACTTCTTCGCGGCAGCCGGACCGGTGCCGAGGGCAACGGTCTGCTCGATCAGGTCCTGCGCGCCGGCGTTGACGACGTCGCGCATCTCCAGGTCGGTGAAGCCCCACTCGGCCTGCAGCCGGGTACGACGGGTGGCCGGCGGCTCCGGCAGCGTCGCCCGCAGCTCCTCCACCCACTCCCGGGACGGTGCCAGCGGCAACAGGTCCGGCTCCGGGAAGTACCGGTAGTCCTCGGCCTGCTCCTTGCTGCGGCCCGGCGTGGTGATGCCGGTGTCCTCGTGCCAGTGCCGGGTCTCCTGGGTGACCCTGCCGCCGGCGTTCAGCACCGCGGCCTGGCGGGTGATCTCGTAGGTGACAGCCCGCTCGACCGAGCGCAGCGAGTTCACGTTCTTGGTCTCGGTGCGCGTCCCGAACTCGGCCGCGCCGCGCGGCTTCAGCGAGAGGTTCGCGTCGCAGCGCAGCGAGCCCTGCTCCATCCGGACGTCGGACACGCCGAGCGCCCGGAGCAGGTCGCGCAGCATGCCGACGTACGCCTTGGCCACCGCGGCGGCCTTCTCACCCGGTACCACGATCGGCTTGGTGACGATCTCGATCAGCGGGATGCCGGCCCGGTTGTAGTCGACCAGCGAGTGGCTCGCGCCGTGGATCCGGCCGGTGGCACCGCCGACGTGCAGCGACTTGCCGGTGTCCTCCTCCATGTGCGCGCGCTCGATGTCGATCCGGTACGTCTCACCGTCGACCACCACCTCGGTCCAGCCGTTGTAGGCGATCGGCTCGTCGTACTGGCTGATCTGGTAGTTCTTCGGCATGTCCGGGTAGAAGTAGTTCTTCCGGGCGAACCGGCACCACTCGGCGATCTCGCAGTTCAGCGCCAGGCCGATCCGGATCGCGGACTCCACCGCGCGAGCGTTCAGCACCGGCAGCGAGCCGGGCAGCCCGAGGCAGACCGGGCAGACCTGGGTGTTCGGCTCGGCGCCGAACGCCGTGGGGCAGCCGCAGAACATCTTCGAGTTGGTGTTGAGCTCGACGTGCACCTCGAGCCCCATCACCGGGTCGTACTGCTCCAGCGCGGTCTCGATGTCGAGGACCTCAGCCGTCATCGCGGCGCCACCTCCAGCTCCGGAGCCTTCGTCATCAGTACGCCGCCCCACTGCTCGGCGAGCGCGGCCTCCAGCGCGGCACCCACGGCGTACAACCGCTCGTCCTTCATCACCGGGGCCATCACGTGGAAGCCGACCGGCAGGCCGTCCTCGTCGGCGAGGCCGCACGGGAACGACGCGGCCGCGTTCCCGGCCAGGTTGGACGGGATCGTGCACAGGTCGTTCTTGTACATCGCGATCGGGTCGTCGACGCGCTCGCCGATCCCGAACGCCGTGGTCGGCGTGGACGGCGAGACGAGCACGTCCACCTGTGCATACGCCTTCTCGAAGTCGCGCTGGATCAGCGTGCGCACCTTCTGCGCCTGGCCGTAGTAGGCGTCGTAGTAGCCGCTGGACAGCGCGTACGTCCCGAGCATGATGCGACGCTTGACCTCCGCGCCGAAGCCGGCCTCGCGGGTCTTCGCCATCACCTCCTCGGCACTCAGCACCGCCTCGTCGCCGACCCGCAGCCCGAACCGCATGGCGTCGAACTTGGCCAGGTTGGAGGACGCCTCGCTCGGCAGGATCAGGTAGTACGCCGGCAGCCCGTAGTCGAAGTGCGGGCAGGACACCTCGGTCACCTCGGCGCCGAGCTTGGTCAGCAGCTCGACCGCCTCGTGGAACCGCGCCTCCACACCCGGCTGGTAGCCCTCGCCGCCGAGCTCCTTCACCACACCGATCCGCATGCCCTGCACGCTCGCGGCCCGAGCCGCCTCCAGCACCGGCGGCACCGGCTGGTCGATCGAGGTCGAGTCCATCGGGTCGTGCCCGGCGATCACCTCGTGCAGCAGCGCGGCGTCCAGCGTGGTCCGTGCGCACGGCCCCGGGGTGTCCAGGCTCGAGGCCAGTGCGATGAGGCCGTAGCGCGACGTCCCGCCGTACGTCGGCTTCACGCCGACCGTTCCCGTCACGGCACCCGGCTGGCGGATCGAGCCGCCGGTGTCGGTGCCGATCGCCAGCGGCGCCTGCCACGCGGCCAGCGCGGCCGCCGAGCCGCCGCCGGAACCGCCCGGGATCTTCGTCAGGTCCCACGGGTTGCGGGTCGGGCCGTAAGCCGAGTTCTCCGTCGACGAGCCCATCGCGAACTCGTCCATGTTCGTCTTGCCCAGGATCACGATCCCGGCCGCCTTCAGCCGCGCCACCAGGGTCGCGTCGTACGGCGGCTTCCAGCCCTCGAGGATCTTCGACCCCGCGGTGGTGGGCACGTCCTTCTGCGTCAGCACGTCCTTCAGCGCAAGCGGGACGCCGGCCAGCGGGCCGAGCCGCTCGCCGGCCGCCCGGCGCTCGTCGACGGCCTCGGCCTGCGCGAGCGCGCCCTCGGTGTCGACGTACAGGAACGCGTGCACGGCATCGTCGGTGGCGGCGATCCGGTCCAGGTGGGCCCGGGTGATCTCCACCGACGACGCCTCACCGGAGGCCATCAGCCCGGACAGCTCGACGGCGGTCTTGCGGGTCAGGTCGCTCATCACGCCTCCTCGGACAGGATCCGCGGCACCCGGAAGCGCTGCTCCTCGGCCGCCGGCGCGCCCGCGAGAGCGGCCTCGGGCGTGAGGCAGTCCCGGTTCTCGTCGGGGCGCATCACGTTGGTCAGCGGCAGCGAGTGCGAGGTGGGCGGGATGTCGGCTGCCGCGACGTCGCTGACCTGCGCGACCCAGCCGATGATCAGGTCCAGCTGGGGGGCGAGGTGGTCGAGCTCGGCATCGGTGAGCTCGATCCGCGCCAGCCGCGCCAGGTGCGCGACCTCGTCACGGGTGATCGAAGACATAGACATCCAGGATGCTCTCGGTATGGCGTGGGTGAGGTGGACCGGCTCATCCTAGTGTGAGGCGCACTGAGCGAGAGACTGGATATCCCAGTCGGTGATCGTCTGTAACATGGCGGGCAACGACGCGTAACGCACGGCCGCACAAACCGGGAGATGATCACCAGGTGTTCTTGCTGCGGCTGATACTCCCCGACCGACCCGGTTCGCTGGGCACGGTGGCGAGCGCGCTGGGCGAGGTGGGCGCCGACATCCACGCGATCGAGATCGTCGAGCACCGCCGCGACGACGGTACGGCGGTCGACGACGTCGTGGTCGACC
>DASXRB010000783.1:0-6801 GCA_036506875.1 Kribbellaceae bacterium
CGACGAGACCGACGTGCGCCCGGCGGTGAACCAGATCGAGCTGCACCCGCGGCTGCCGCAGGACGAGCTGCGCGCCTTCCACGCCGAGAACGACATCGTCACCGAGGCCTGGAGCCCGCTGGCGCGGGGCGCGCTGCTCGCCGACGACACGCTCGGCAAGCTCGCCGCCAAGCACGGCCGCACCCCGGCCCAGATCGTGCTGCGCTGGCACGTCCAGCTCGGCAACGTGGTGATCCCGAAGACGCAGACGGTGTCGCGCCTCGCGGAGAACCTCGACGTGTTCGGGTTCGAGCTCGACAACGACGACATGGCCGCGATCGCCGACCTCGAGACCGGCGAGCGCACCGGGCCGGACCCGGACACCTTCGGCTGAGCCCGAGCCGGCCCGTCCGAGACACCTCAGGCTGATCGGTTGTTTGCGTTTCGTACGACGACACGACATTTGCGAGCAATCGAGCCGAAGGCCCGGCAGGATGTCGTGGGAGTGTTCCGCCCCCGCTCCCACGAAGAGGTGACACATGCCTGACATCAACAGGCGCAGGTTCCTCCAGCTCGCCGGCGCCACCGCCGCGTACAGCGCGCTGTCGAACAGCATCGCCAAGGCCGCCGCGATCCCCGCGCACAGCCTGACCGGCAGCATCAACGACATCGAGCACATCGTCGTCCTGATGCAGGAGAACCGGTCGTTCGACCACTACTTCGGCTCGCTGAGCGGCGTGCGCGGCTTCGGGGACCCGCGGCCGGTCACGCTGCCCAGCGGCAAGTCGGTGTGGCACCAGAGCGACGGCACGAAGGACGTGCTGCCGTTCCACCCGACCGCCGACAACCTCGGCATGCAGTTCATCCAGGACCTGCCGCACGGCTGGAACGACGGCCACCAGGCCTTCAACGGCGGTAAGTACGACCAGTGGATCAAGGCCAAGGGCACGACCACGATGGCGTACCTGACCCGCAACGACATCCCGTTCCACTACGCCCTCGCCGACGCGTTCACGATCTGCGACGCGTACCACTGCTCGTTCATCGGCGCGACCGACCCGAACCGGTACTACCTGTGGACCGGGTACACGGGCAACGACGGCACCGGCGGCGGCCCGGTCCTCGGCAACGACGAGGCGGGCTACAGCTGGACGACGTACCCGGAGCGGCTGGAGCAGGCCGGCGTCTCCTGGAAGATCTACCAGGACACCGGCATCGGCCTGAACGCCGCCGGATCGTGGGGCTGGACCAACGACGCCTACATCGGCAACTACGGCGACAACTCGCTGCTGTACTTCAACCAGTACCGCAACGCCCAGCCCGGCACGCCGCTGTACGAGAAGGCCCGCACCGGCACCACCGCCAAGGACGGCGACGACTTCTTCCGGATCCTGAAGGCGGACGTTGCCAACGGCACCCTTCCGCAGATCTCCTGGATCGCCGCGCCCGAGGCCTTCACCGAGCACCCGAACTGGCCCGCCAACTACGGCGCCTGGTACCTCTCCCAGGTCCTCGACGCGCTCACCTCGAACCCGGCGGTGTGGAGCAAGACCGCGCTGTTCATCACGTACGACGAGAACGACGGCTTCTTCGACCACGTCGTCCCGGCGTACCCGCCGTCGTCGTCCGGTCAGGGCGCGTCCACCGTCTCGGTCGACCTCGACCTGTACAACGGCGGCGGCGGCAAGGTCGCCGGCCCGTACGGCCTGGGCCAGCGGGTGCCGATGATCGTCGTGTCGCCGTGGAGCAAGGGCGGCTACGTCTGCTCGGAGACCTTCGACCACACCTCGGTGATCCGGTTCATGGAGCGCCGGTTCGGGGTGCACGAGCCGAACATCTCGCCCTGGCGTCGCACGGTCGTCGGCGACCTGACCTCGGCCTTCGACTTCGCGCAGGCCGACAGCACGGTCGGCGCGCTGCCGAACACCGACGCGTACCAGCCGACCGACCACAACCGGCACCCGGACTACGTGCCGGCCCCGCCGGCGAACCCGGTGCTGCCGCCGCAGGAGCGCGGCCAGCGCCCGACCCGCGCGCTGCCGTACACGGCCTCGGTCGACGCCGCCACCTCCGCCTCGTCGAGCAAGCTCACGCTGACCTTCGGCACCGGCAGCGGCGCCGGCGCGGCGTTCTACGTGACGTCCGGGAACCGCACCGACGGCCCGTGGAGCTACACGGTCGAGACCGGCAAGACCCTGGCCGGCAGCTGGACCACGTCGTCGACGCACGGCCTGTACGACCTGACCGTGCACGGCCCGAACGGCCTGCTGCGCGCGTTCAAGGGCAAGGCGAAGACAGCCGGGCCGGAGGTCACCGCGCGCCCGTCCGGTGACAACCTGCAGCTCACGCTCAGCAACGCCGGGAAGACCGCGGTCACGCTCACGCTGACCAACGCGTACGGCGGGGCGTCGCAGACGATCACCGTCCAGGCGGGCGGCACGTCGTCGTACACGGTCGACCTGACCGCGAGCCAGCGGTGGTACGACGTGACGGTGACCGCCGCGAACGGCTTCCTGCGCCGCTTCGCCGGCCACCTCGAGAACGGCCGGCCGGGCGTCTCCGACCCGGCCGTCATCACGGCCTGACCGCAGCGCGCCGCCGCGCCCACAGTGACAGCTAAAGGGCGCGGCGGCGCAGCGGGCCGAACGTCGAGAACCGGGTGACGATGCCGCGCGGCGTGTGGCGGGCGAGTGCGGTCAGCACCTTGTACCGCTTGCTCGGCACCGACACCGGCTTGCCCTTGACCAGGTCCGACCAGGCCTCGTCGACCAGCTCGCGCGCGTCCAGCCACAGGAACGACGGGACCTTGGACTTGTCCATACCCATCCGCTGGTGGCGCGGGACGCCGGCCGCTCGGCGTCCCGCGCCACCAGCACCAGGTCGTGCTTCTCCGCGGCCAGCTTGTCCGCGAACGCCCGCCCGATCCCCGCGGTCGGTCCCGTGATCAACGCAGTAGGCACGATCACATCCTCCTGAGCGCTCTGATATCAAATTCCCGCTTGATGCTATCATTGAGTACATGAAGCAGATGATCGTGCGCGTCGATGACGACTTGCACGCACGGCTCAAGGCCCGGGCGGCGGCCGAGGGCCGCAGTCTGAACGACCTCATGAGCGCGACCCTGGCCACTGCCGTTGAGCTGGGGACGACGCGCAAGACCGTGCGGGCGCGCGCCCGGCTCGCAGGGCTGCTCGTCGTACCTGAGAAACCGGCGCGCCCGCCGTCGCGGAAGACGGCCCTTGCCGCGACCTCCGGTCTGGGACAGGCCGCGAGCGAAGCACTCGCCGCCGAGCGGGCCGAGCGTTGAGCATCCTGTACGCCGACACCAGTGCGCTGGTGCGCGCCTACTTCACCGACGAGCCGGACCACGCAGCGCTGCGCGAGCTACTCCTCGAAGGTGATGAGCCGGTCGTCGCGAGCGAGCTCGCGCGCATCGAGTTCGCGAGTGCGGTGACAGCCGCATTTCGCGACGGCCGCGTGTCGCAAGCCGCAAAGGTACGCACCCGCTTCGACGCAGACTGTGCCGAAGACGGGGCGATCACCTTGCTCCGGCTCGACCCGGCGACCGTGTTCCCCGTCGCGTACGACCTGGTCACGAGTCACCAGCTGCGCACCCTCGACGCCATCCACGTCGGGGTCGCACTGACCGACGTGACGAACCTCGCGGCGGGCGAGCCGGTCGTCTTCGTCACGAGGGACCACCGCCAGGCTGCCGCCGCGCAGGCCAGCGGCCTCACTGTGCGCTGACCCGAGACCGTAAGGTCGGGGCATGCGTGAGCTCACCAGCCGCTTGCAGGGTCTCGGGACCACCATCTTCGCCGAGATGTCCGCGCTCGCCGTCCGGACCGGGTCGGTCAACCTCGGCCAGGGATTCCCGGACACCGACGGGCCGCGGTCGCTGCTCGAGGACGCGGTCGCCGCGATCCGCGCCGGCGCGAACCAGTACCCGCCGGGCCGGGGCATCCCCGCGCTGCTCCGGGCGATCGCCGACCACCAGAAGCGCTGGTACGACGTGGACCTGGACCCCGGCGAGCACGTGCTGGTGACGACGGGCGCCACGGAGGCGATCGCCGCAGCGCTGCTCGCGTACGTCGAACCGGGTGACGAGGTGATCGCGCTCGAGCCGTACTACGACTCCTACGCCGCCTGTATCGCGATGGCCGGCGGCACCCGGGTCCCGGTCACGCTGCACGCCCCGGACTACCGGCTCGGCACCGACGCGCTGCGCGCCGCGGTGACCGAGCGGACCACGGTGCTGCTGATCAACTCGCCGCACAACCCGACCGGCACCGTCCTGACCGACGACGAGCTGCGGGCCGTGGCGAGCGTCGCGGTCGAGCACGACCTCCTGGTGATCACCGACGAGGTGTACGAGCACCTCACCTTCGACGGCGTGCGGCACCGCCCGCTCTCGACGTACGACGGGATGGCCGAGCGCACCGTCTCGATCTCCAGCGCGGGCAAGACGTTCTCCGTCACCGGCTGGAAGGTCGGCTGGGTGACCGGCGCGCCGGCGGTGGTCACCGCGGTGAACACCGCGAAGCAGTTCCTCACCTACACGTCGGGCGCGCCGTTCCAGCCCGCGGTCGCGGCGGCGCTTGCCCTGGGCAACGACTACTTCGACGGGCTGCGGCAGACCCTGCAGGGCAAACGGGACCTGCTGTGCACGGGCCTGGCGGACCTCGGCTTCGAGGTGCACGTGCCGCAGGGGACGTACTTCGTCACGACCGACGTGCGGCCGCTCGGGTACGACGACGGCGTCGAGTTCTGCCGGATGCTCCCGGAGAAGGCCGGCGTGGTCGCGATCCCGCACCAGGTCTTCTACGACAACACCGACGCCGGCCGCCCGCTGGTCCGCTGGGCGTTCTGCAAGCAGGACGCTGTCCTCACCGAGGCCCTGGACCGCCTGTCAGCCCTGCGCTGAAAGGCGATGCGCCGTTAGATGCGGACGCCACTTCCCTCACCCACGTCGACACCCTGTGGCTTGACCTGCGACTACTACGCTGAGTGATGACAAGATCGAGTCGTCTGTCAATGGATCTCGGCCCCGGTCGAGGTCGAGCTGGCGCGCGCCGTCGACACCATCCCGGACCAGACGCGTTGGCCGGCGGCCACGTCAGGCTTGCGGCGGACTCGTGACAAGGTGGATGCCGAGCAACACGATCCAACTCCAATAGACGAGGATCAGGCCGCGTTGCACGAGCCCGGTGTTCCTCGCATCCTTCCGGTACGCCAGGGCCGTCCAGACGGTTAGACCGAGACCAACAACGGCAGACAGCGCGGTGTACAGCTGCCAGCCACCTTGAAGACGGCCGGCCAGCGTCAGGCATGCCATGAACAGCGCTAGGAACATGACTGGGCCGGCCATCATCGAGGACACACCATGTTGGCGGACCGGTTCCCACGACTGCACCTTGACCGGCTCAGGTTGCTCTGACGCTCGAAGCAGTCTTGGACGTTCTCGATCGCTTCCTAGACATCCAGAATGGAACGTAGTGTCTCGTTGTCGCGGGCGACGACCGTCGTGCCGTCGTCCGCGGTGATGATCGGCCGCTGGATCGTGATCGGGTTCGCGGCCATCGCCTTCAGCCACTCCTGGCGGTGCTCCGCGTCCCGCGGCAGGTCCGCGAACCCCGCCGCCTTGGTCTCCTTCGGCCGCGCCACGTCCCACGGCTCCAGGCCGAGTCGCGCCACCACGTCGCCGAGCTCGGCGGCCGTCGGCGGCTCGTCGAGATAGCGTCGTACGACGTAGTCCGCGCCGGCCTCGTCCAGCGCGGCCACCGCCGTCCGGCACTTCGAGCACGCGGGATTGACCCAGATCTCCACTGGACTCCTGTCAGTGACGGACGCCGAACCAGGCGCGGGTGGACGGTTGCAGCATCGCGGCCAGGATCACGGCGTGCAGGCCGAGGCCGAGGACACCGCCGGGGAGCGAGACCACGCCACCGGCGATGCCGAGGCCGGCGATCGCGATCATCAGGATCCGCGCCCACGGCCTGCGCTGCAGGACGAAGACGGCGGGTACGACGTACAGCGCGACCGACACCAGCGCCGCGAACCCGACCAGGCCCTGCGCGTCGTCGCGCTCGGTCAGGGTCCGGCTGAGCTCCGCGCCCTGCGGGGTGAGCAGCACCACGACCGCGACCAGCCCGCTCAGCGCCGCGAGACCGAACGCGATCACCGCCGACACCACCACCTGACGCGGTCGCGCGAACGGTGGCGGGGACGGGGCGGCCGGGGAGCCGAACCCGCCGGGCGCCAGGTACGGCCCGGGGCGCTCCGGGCCGTCGTACTGCTCATTCACGTGCGGGAACCTCCTCGCGACCATCATCCCAAACGCTCAGGACGCGTTCACACCGTCGCGACCGGATCGGGCGAGCCAGGCCGAGGGGGTGCGCGACCAGAGGGCGACGAGCGCGAGCGCCGCCGCGACCGTCACGAACACCGTGCTGCTCGGGCCGTCGTGCGCGACCGCCGAGTTCATCGCCATGAAGCCGATGTGCGACACGAACAGCGCGCTGAGCAGGATCCGCGCCCAGCGCGCGCCGCGCAGCAGGAAGACCGCGCCGGTGATCTGGACGACGGCCCCGAGGATGCACCAGCCGGCGACGAACAGGACGTAGAGCAGCGCCGACGGGTTCCGCTCCGTCCGGACCGCGACCCGGGGCATCGACAGCGACCCGAACAGCAGCACGCCGGTGAGGATCGCCGTCACCGCGGTCAGGATCGCCAAAACGGCGACCACGGTGACCGTCAGCGGCCGCCGGACACCGGACGCCACCTCGCTCATGTCCAGGCCACTAGCGCCCGCCGTACGGCGGA
>DASXRB010000784.1:0-2847 GCA_036506875.1 Kribbellaceae bacterium
GCCCGCACTGACGAACGGCCCGATGCGCGCCTGGACGTCGTACCCCGACGATGGGGTGTGGGTTGGGGGCGCCGGCGGTGAGGTTCGCCCTTGCGAAGTTAGGTTGGCCTAAACTCGGGTGTCGTGACCGAGGTTCTCGACATCCCGTTCGCCGACGCGTTCCGGTTCGACCCGTCGCCGACGTTCGCGCGGTTGCGGGAGGAGCGGCCGGTGGCGCGGGTGCGCACGCTCGCCGGGGCCGAGGTCTGGCTGGTCACCCGGTACGACGACGTGCGGCTGGTGCTGTCCGACCCGCGGTTCTCCCGCGCCGCGGTGGTCCGCGACGGCGCGCCCCGGGTGGCGCTGGCGAAACCGATGCCGAGCAGCCTGACCACCACGGACCCGCCGGAGCATACCCGGCTGCGGCGGCTCGTCGTCCCGACGTTCGCGCACCGCAGGATCGAGCGCACCCGGCCCTGGGTCGCGTCACTGGCCGCGTCACTGGCCGAGGAGGTCGCCGCCGCCGGAGACGGCGCGGACGTCCGGCAGCTCGTCGCGCTGCCGCTGCCGATCCAGGTCATCTGCCACCTGCTCGGCGTCCCGTACGACGACCGGGAGCGGTTCCGTGAGTGGACCGAGCTCGGCTACAGCATGCGGATGGCGGAGGCGGACAAGGTCGAGCAGGCGATGACCAACCTCACGTCGTACATCTCCGCGCTCGTGGACGCCAAGCTGCGCGACACCACCGGCGAGCCGGCCGACCTGCTGGACGAGCTGGTCCGGGTGCGCGAGGAGGGCGACCGGCTGTCGGCCGAGGAGCTGGTGGCCTTCGGCGTGAACCTGCTGGTGGCCGGGCATGAGACGTCGGCGAACCAGATCTCGAGCTGTGTGGCGTCCCTGCTGCGCGACCCGGCGCACTGGGACCGGCTGGTCGCCGAGCCGGAGCTCGTGCCGTCGGCCGTGGAGGAGCTGCTGCGGTTCAACCGGTTCAGCGAGGTCGGGCAGCTGCGGATCGCGCTGGAGGACGTCGAGCTGCACGGGCTGACGATCCGGGCCGGCGACGGCGTGATGGCGGCGCTGAACGCGGCCAACCGGGACCCGAGGGCGTACGACGACCCGGACACGCTGCGGCTGGACCGCGCGGACAACCGGCACCTGTCGTTCGGGCACGGGCCGCACTTCTGCTGGGCGCGCAGCTGGCCCGGATCGAGCTGCAGGAGGCCCTGCTCGCGATGCTGCGCCGGTTCCCGCGGCTGCGGCTCGCCAAGCCGGCCGAGGACCTGGAGTGGCGCCGCGTCCTGGTCAGCGGCCTGGCCGAGCTGCCCGTCCTGCTCGGTTTGCCATCAAGCGCACGTGAACCGGAAGAGTCGGGGGCATGACAGACCTGCGCTTCGGCTTCCAGCTCACCCCGACCACCGACCTGGCCCGGCACCGCGACCTGGTCGCCGTCGCCGAGGAGAACGGACTCGACCTCGTCGGCGTCCAGGACCACCCGTACGTGGCGAGCCACGTGGACGCGATGGCGCTGATCGGCGACCTGCTGGCGCGCACCGAGCGGCTGCGGTTCTTCCCGGACGTGGTGAGCCTGCCGCTGCGGCCGCCGGCGACGCTGGCGAAGACCGCCGCGGCGCTGGACCTGCTGTCCGGCGGCCGGTTCGAGCTCGGGCTCGGCGCGGGCGGCTACTGGCCCGGCATCACCTCGCTGGGCGTCGCCGAGCAGTCCCCGGCCGACGCCCTCGACGCCCTGGCGGAGGCGATCGGGCTGATGCGTGCGCTCTGGCAGGACGGCACTCCCCGGGTGACCGCCGAGGGCAAGTACTTCTCCGCGAATGTGAAGGCCGGTCCGGCACCGGCGCACCCGGTCGAGATCTGGGTCGGCTCGATCGGCACGCGGTCGCAGCAGCTCACCGGCCGGCTGGCCGACGGCTGGGCCGCGCCCATCCCGTCGTACCTGCCCTATGAGAAGTGGGTGCCCGCGAACGCCACCATCGACCGGGCCGCGCGCGAGGCCGGTCGCGACCCCGCCGAGGTACGACGGATCGCCCAGATCACCGGCACCGTCACCGAGACCCGCGGCGACACCGACACCAGCCGCGGCGCCGAGCCGTTCCGCGGAACCCCGGACCAGTGGGCGTCGTACTTCGCCCGGCTCGCCTCCGAGCAGCCGTTCCGGACGTTCGTCCTGTGGCCCGAGGAGCACACGGCCGAGCAGATCGAGCGGTTCGCCACCCAGGTCGTGCCGGCCACGAGGGCACTGCTCGGCGCGGAGGCCGCGGCACCGGGACGGTAGATTGTCGCAGTGCTGACCATGCAGGACGCCCTTCTGGCGCTGACCCGTTACTGGACCGAGCGCGGCTGCATGATCGTGCAGCCGTTCAACACCGAGGTCGGCGCCGGGACGCTGAACCCGGCCACCGTGCTGCGCGTCCTGGGTCCGGAGCCGTGGCGGGTGGCGTACGTCGAGCCCAGCGTGCGGCCCGACGACGCCCGGTACGGCGAGAACCCGAACCGGCTGCAGACCCACACCCAGTTCCAGGTGATCCTCAAGCCGGACCCGGGCGACCCGCAGGAGCTCTACCTGGGCAGCCTGGAGGCGCTCGGCATCGACGTCCGGGCGCACGACATCCGGTTCGTCGAGGACAACTGGGCCTCCCCCGCGCTCGGCGCCTGGGGACTCGGCTGGGAGGTCTGGCTGGACGGTCTGGAGATCACCCAGTTCACGTACTTCCAGCAGGCCGGCGGGCAGACGCTGGACCCGGTCTCGGTGGAGGTCACGTACGGCGTCGAGCGGATCATGATGGCCCTGCAGGGCGTCTCGCACTTCAAGGAGATCGCCTACGCTCCCGGGATCTCGTACGGCGAGGCCTT
>DASXRB010000785.1:0-1686 GCA_036506875.1 Kribbellaceae bacterium
CGCACGTTGAAGCCGATGATGACGGCGTTCGACGCGATGGCCAGGTTGACGTCGTTCTCGTTGATCGCACCGACACCGCGGTCGATGACGCGCAGGTCGACCTCGTCGCCGACCTCGATCCGGACCAGGGCGTCTTCCAGCGCCTCGACCGAACCGGACACGTCGCCCTTGAGGATGAGCAGCAGCTCCTGGGTCTCGCCCTTCTCCATCGAGGCCATGAAGTCCTCGAGGGTCCGGCGCACACGCCGCTTGGCGTTGGCGGCCGCCCGGGCGCGGGCTTCGCGCTTCTCGGCGATCTGCCGTGCCATCCGGTCGTCCTCGACGACCAGGAACTTGTCACCCGCACCTGGTACGGCGGTCAGACCGAGCACCAGGACCGGACGCGACGGCGTCGCCTCCTCGACCGGGTCGCCGTGCTCGTCGAGCATGGCCCGGACCCGGCCGTACGCCGGTCCAGCCACCATCGAGTCGCCGACCCGCAGCGTTCCGCGCTGCACCAGCACGGTCGCCACCGGACCACGGCCCTTGTCGAGGTTGGCCTCGATCGCGATGCCCTCGGCGTGCATGTTCGGGTTGGCCCGCAGGTCCAGCGCCGCGTCCGCGGTCAGGATCACGGACTCGAGCAGCCCGTCGATGTTGATCCGGGACTTCGCCGAGACGTCGACGAACATGGTGTCGCCGCCGTACTCCTCGGGAACCAGGCCGTACTCGGTCAGCTGACCGCGCACCTTGGCCGGGTCCGCGCTCGGGACGTCGATCTTGTTCACCGCGACCACGATCGGGACGTTCGCCGCCCGGGCGTGGTTCAGTGCCTCGATCGTCTGCGGCATCACGCCGTCGTCGGCCGCGACCACCAGGATGACGATGTCGGTGGCCTGCGCACCACGGGCACGCATGGCGGTGAACGCCTCGTGACCCGGGGTGTCGACGAAGGTGATGGCCCGCTGCTCGCCGTCGACCTCGGTCGTCACCTGGTACGCACCGATGTGCTGGGTGATGCCACCGGCCTCCTTGGCGACCACGTTCGCTTCGCGGACCGCGTCCAGCAGCTTGGTCTTACCGTGGTCGACGTGACCCATCACGGTCACCACCGGCGGCCGCTTGACCAGGTCGTCCTCGTCGCCCTCGTCGGAGCCGAACTCGATGTCGAACGACTGCAGCAGCTCGCGGTCCTCGTCCTCCGGGGACACGATCTGGACGTCGTAGTTCAGCTCGGTGCCGAGTAGCTGCAGGGTCTCCTCGTTGACCGACTGGGTCGCGGTCACCATCTCGCCGAGGGCGAACAGCACCTGCACCAGCGACGCCGGGTCCACGCCGACCTTCTCGGCGAAGTCCGTCAGCGACGCACCCCGGGCGAGGCGCACGACCTCGCCGTCACCGTGCTTGACGCGTACGCCGCCAACCGCCGGCGCCTGCATGTTGTCGAACTCCTGGCGCTTCGCCCGCTTCGACTTGCGGCCACGACGGGCCGGACCACCCGGACGCCCGAAGGCACCCTGCGTGCCACCCCGGCCACGGTTGCCCGGACCCGGACGGCCACCGCCGCCGCCACCGGGCGGGCCGCTGGGGCCGCCGCCACCCGGACGGAAGCCGCCACCACCGCCGCCACCGGAGCGCGCACCGGCACCCGGTCCACCCGGGCCGCCACCGGGACGACCACGGCCACCACCGCCACCGCCACCGCCG
>DASXRB010000786.1:0-1985 GCA_036506875.1 Kribbellaceae bacterium
AGGTGGACTGGTGGTGGTCCGGGACGATGGCCAGCGCGCCGACGATGACGAGCACCCCGACCACGTGCCACCACACGCTGATGTCGTTCAGCAGCGCGACCAGCTGTACCCCGAACGTGTTCAGCAGGCCGTGCACGACCAGGATCAGTCCGAACAGGAGGATCGTGTGCCAGCGTCGGGCGTCGAACCCGAACACGAGGTCGAGCAGCGCGTTGAGGAAGAACGCGGCGCCGAAGTCGATCCCGGCGGTGACGGCGACCTGGCCGAGGAAGTTGAACCAGCCGGTGAACCAGGACCAGGCCGGGGCGTTCCGGCCGGCCAGCTTGGCCGCCCAGTAGTACAGGCCGCCGGCGGTCGGGTAGCTGGAGCAGACCTCGGCCATGGCCAGGCCCACGAACAGCGTCATGATCCCGACGATCGGCCAGCCCCAGACGATCATCACCGGGCCGCCGGTGTTCATCCCGAACCCGTACAGCGTCAGGCAGCCGGACAGGATCGAGATGATCGTGAACGAGACGGCGAAGTTCGAGAAACCGGACATCGTCCGGGCCAGCTCCTGGGCGTAGCCCAGCTGGTGCAGGCGCTTCTCGTCCTCGCTGAGGCGAAGAGCGGGGGCGCTCCCGGCCTCGATGCTGTCATCCGTGGTCACCAGAGCCTCCTCGTGGCGGGAGTGGTCCAAAGGTACGAACCCAGACCTTTCGGCCACCATTGAGGCACGGGTCACATCGCCCCGTCAAGGGATGACTTCAGCCAATGGAGCACCGGCGGGCCATTGGGGCCCGGCGCTGGTGACGCAAAGCTACGCGAGGAAGCCGCGCAGCAGCGCGGCGGTGCCGGACAGGTGCTCCAGCATCGCCTGCCGGGCCGCCTCCGGGTCGCCGGCCAGGATCGCGTCCACGATCGCCTCGTGCTGCAGGTTCGAGTGCTCGAGGTTGACCTCCAGCAGCGGGATCGCGTCGAGCAGCTCGTTCAGCCGCATCCGGACGTCGGCCACCGCGGAGGTCAGCGACGGTGAGCCGGTGAGCTCGGCGACGGCCAGGTGCAGCCGTGAGTCCATCCGCCGGTAGTCGGTCAGCGGCGCCGCCGAGGTGTCGGTCAGGCAGCGGCACAGGTGCTCGCGCTCGGCCGCGCTCAGCTCGCGCGCCGCCGCCGCCTCGGCCGCGCCGACCTCGAGCACCTGGCGCAGCACCAGCGCGTCCTCCAGGCCGCCGCCGAGCTGCTGCGCGAGCTTCTTGAGGGTGGTACGACGTGGCTTCGGCAGCCGCTCGTTCACGAACGTGCCGCCGTACCGGCCGCGCCGGGACTCGACGTACCCGGACTCGTTCAGCGCCCGGATCGCCTCCCGCAGCGTCACCCGGCTGACGTTGAACCGGGCGGCGAGGTCGCGCTCGGACGGCAACCGGTCGCCCGGCGCGACCACGCCCAGCTTGATTGCCTGGAGCAACCGCTCGACGGTCTCCTCGAACGGGTTGCCGGCGCGCACGGGCCGGAACAGCGCCTCGTCCGCGCGTCCTGGTTGCTCCGCAGCTGCCGACACCGTCGTACTCCCCGTCAATGGTGGTCTCCCACCCCCAAGACTAGAGGGGTGTCACATAGGCCCCGCTGATCCCGCCGTCGACGAGGAACGTGTTGGCGGTGATGAACGACGCGTCGTCGCTGGCCAGGAACGCGACCGCGGCGGCGATCTCCTCCGGCTCGCCGAACCGGCCCATCGGGACGTGCACCAGCCGGCGCTGGGCGCGCTCGACGTCCTTGGCGAACAGCTCCTTCAGCAGCGGCGTGTTCACCGGTCCCGGGCACAGCGCGTTCACCCGGATCCCGTCGCGGGCGAACTCCACGCCGAGCTCGCGGCTCATCGCCAGCACCCCGCCCTTGGATGCGGTGTAGGAGATCTGCGAGGTCGCCGCGCCCAGCACGGCCACGAACGAGGCGGTGTTGATGATCGAACCGCGTCCCTGGCGTCGCATGTGCGGGATGACGTACTT
>DASXRB010000787.1:0-4601 GCA_036506875.1 Kribbellaceae bacterium
ATGCCACTGGTGCTCGCGCGCGCCGCCGACCTCGGTGTCGGCGGCCGAGAGACGCCGGCGGAGCTGGACGCCAACCAGGCGCTGCTGCAGCGGCTCGAATCGCTGCGCCTCGCCGCCGGGCGCCTGATGGGCCTCGGCGACGTCACCGGCACCGTCGTGCCCAAGCCCGTACTGGTCAGCGCCGGCGACGGCCCGGCGAGCGTCACCTCCCGGTACTTCACCCCACACCGCTGCCACACCGCGCACGCGGTCACCGGCGCGGTCGGGGTGGCCACCGCGCTCGCGCTGCCCGGCACGGTCGCCAGCCAACCGGGTCTGCCCACCGGCCGCCACACCGTCGCCGTCCTGCACCCCAAGGGCCGTATCGAGGTCGAGGTCGAACTCGCCGGCTCCGGCGACGACGTCACCGTGCGCCGAGCGGCCCTGATCCGCACCGCCCGCAAGATCATGCAGGGCGAACTCCACCTCCCCGGCCACGTCTTCTCCGGCGCCGGCTCCCGGACCGCCGCAAGTACCCGGCCGGGCGCGGACCCGGCGTTCCCCACCCGCGCCCTCACCATCGTCGTGCCGACCTCCGCCGGGGGCGCGAACGACACCATCGCCCGCACCATCGCCCGGCGGCTCGGCCCGCTGCTCGGCCGGGGCGTCAGCGTGGACAACCGCGCCGGCGCCCACGGGTCGATCGCCTGCGAGTACGTGGCGCGGGCCGCCCCGGACGGGCACACGCTGCTGCTCGGCTACGCCGCCACACACGCCATGAACCCAGCGTTGCAGCGGTTAGGCTACGACCCGGTCGCAGACTTCGCGCCCGTCGGCCTCATCGGCCACTCGCCGACCGTACTGGTCGTCGCCGGGGACAATCCGGTACGCGACATCGGCGACCTCCTCGCGCGGCTGCGGGCCGAGCCCGGCCGGTACCGGTACGCCTCGGCCGGCGACGGCACAGTGCCACACCTCGCCGCGGAGCTGTTCGCCTGCAGCGCCGGGGTCGACCTGTCCAGGATCACCTACACCGGCTCCTCCCCCGCCATCGGTGACCTGGCCGGCGGCCAGACCGAGCTCATGTTCGCCAGCCTGTTCACCGCGTACCCGTGGCTGAAGACGGGCCGGCTGCGCGCCATAGCGGTCGCCGGCCGGTCCCGGATCGCCGCCCTTCCCGAGGTACCGACCCTGCACGAGGCCGGCGTGGACGACATCGACGTGACCCAGTGGTACGCGCTCTTCGCCCCGGCCGGCACCCCGGCGCCCACGGTCGCGACGCTCAACGCCGCGCTCAACCGTGCAATCACCGACGCGACCGGCGTGACCGTCGAGCCCGGAAGCCCCGACAGTCTCCGCGCGCTCGTCATCGACGAACTCGACAAATGGCGGCGCATCATCGACCGGGCGAACCTGACGCGGAACCGCCGCCCGGCCCGGACGCCGGCGCGATCGACGTACACCGAGCCAACCGGACCGAGCACGGCCCCCGCCACCTCCGGCCGGCCCTCGAAGGCGCAAGACTGACGATGCGTTTCGACAACGGGGCGATGGCCACCGCCGCGGGCCAGCCTCCACGACGTGTGCGGCTACGACGTGGCTTGATGGCGGTGCGCAAGCCCATCGCGCGGTAGGCCTCTGGGGCTCGCAAACTCAGCGCGCTACGGTGCCTGCGAATACTCGTTTGCGGCTGGTGACAGCGTTCTTACCGACACCCCTACGCGCTGGCCGAGGCTGCCGTCGAATTCGCACGCCGTCGGGGGCGACGGCCCTCGAGGGCTACGCGATGATCACCGAACCCGGCAAGGAGATCACCTGGGGCGAGCTCCACGTCGGGCCACTCGGCGCCTTCGAGCATGCCGGCCTGCACCCGGTCAACCAACCGTCCAAGCGCCGCGTCGTGATGCGCATCGACTTCTGAGCGCCGGTCTCATGTGTCGATACGGGTCTCGTCGAGCTCGTAGGCGCCCTGGACGAGGAACTCCTTGCGGGGAGCGACGTCGTTGCCCATCAGCAGGTCGAAGACCGCGGTCGCGGCTTCGGCGTCGTCGACGGTGATCCGGCGCAGGGTGCGGTGCCGCGGGTCCATGGTGGTCTCCGCGAGCTGGTCGGCGTCCATCTCCCCGAGGCCCTTGTAGCGCTGCGGCGGTTCCTTCCACTTGACGCCCTTCTTCATCAGCTCGGCGCACTTGCGCTGGTACTCGGCGTCGGTGTACGTGTAGACGTACTTGTCCTGGCCCTTCTTCGGGTTCGTCAGCTCGAACCGGTGCAGCGGCGGGACCGCGGTGTAGACGCGGCCGGCGTCGACCAACGGCCGCATGTAGCGGAAGAACAGGGTGGTCAGCAGGCAGCGGATGTGTGCACCGTCGGAGTCGGCGTCCGCCATGAAGATGATCTTGCCGTAGCGGGCCGCGTCCAGGTCGAACGTGCGGCCGGAGCCGGCGCCGACGACCTGGATGATCGCGGCGCACTCGGCGTTCTTCAGCATGTCGCCGACCGACGCCTTCTGGACGTTCAGGATCTTGCCGCGGATCGGCAGCAGCGCCTGGAACTCCGAGCTCCGCGCGAGCTTCGCGGTGCCCAGGGCGCTGTCACCCTCGACGATGAACAGCTCGGAACGGTCCACGTCGGTGCTGCGGCAGTCGGCCAGCTTGGCCGGCAGCGCGGACGACTCCAGCGCGTTCTTGCGCCGCTGCAGCTCGCGGTGCTGACGGGCCGCGACCCGGGTGCGGGACGCGGCGACGACCTTCTCCAGCGCGGCCCGGGCCTGCGCCTTCTGGTCGCGCTTGGTCGAGGTGAGGAACGCCTCCAGCTCGGTCTCGACCACCTTCGCGACGATCCGCGTCGCGGCCGGGGTGCCGAGCACCTCCTTGGTCTGCCCGTCGAACTGCGGTTCCGCGAGCCGGACCGTGACGACGGCGGTCATGCCCTCCAGCACGTCGTCCTTGACGATCTCCTCACCGGCCTTCAGCAGCCGGGTGCTCGCCAGCACCTTGCCGAACGTCTTGGCCAGCGCCCGCTCGAACCCGGCGACGTGGGTGCCGCCCTTCGGCGTGGCGACGATGTTCACGAACGACCGCAGCTCGGTCTCGTACCCGTCGCCCCAGCGCACCGCGATGTCGACATCCAGGTCGCGCTCGACGTCGGTCGGGGTCATGTGCCCGGCGTCGTCGAGCATCGGCACCGTCTCGGTGAAGTGCCCGGTGCCCGCCAGCCGCACCACGCCGGTCACCGGCTGGTCGGTGGCGAGGAACTCACAGAACTCGCTGATGCCGCCGTCGTGCTTGAACGACTCCTCGTGCGGCTCGGCCCCGCGCTGGTCGCGGACGACGATCTCCAGGCCGGGCACCAGGAACGACGTCTGCCGTGCCCGGGTGACCAGCTCGTCGTAGTTGAACGCCGCGTCCTTGGTGAAGATCTGCCGGTCCGCCCAGTACCGGATCCGGGTGCCGGTGACGCCCTTCCTGGCGCGGCCGGCCTTGCGCAGCCCGCCCTTCGGCGTGAACGTCGCGTTCGCGCCCTCGCCGTCGAACTCCCCCGGCACCCCGCGCCGGAACGAGGTCGTCCAGACGGTGCCGCCGCGGTCGACCTCGACGTCCAGCCTGGCCGACAGCGCGTTCACGACCGAGGCGCCGACACCGTGCAGACCGCCGGACGCGTTGTACGACCCGCCGCCGAACTTGCCGCCGGCGTGCAGCTTGGTGAACACCACCTCGACGCCGCTGAGCTTGGTCTTCGGCTCGATGTCGACCGGGATGCCGCGCGCCCGGTCGCGGACCTCGACCGAGCCGTCGTCGTGCAGGATCACGTCGATCCGGTCGCCGTGCCCGGCCAGCGCCTCGTCGACCGCGTTGTCGATGATCTCCCACAGGCAGTGCATGAGACCGCGGCTGTCGGTGGACCCGATGTACATGCCGGGCCGCTTGCGCACCGCCTCCAGACCCTCCAGCACCAGCAGGTGCCGGGCGTTGTACGTCGGGTCGAGATCGGTGCTGCGGGGCGACGGTGCGGCCACGGGACTCCTTGGCGGACAGCTGGTTCGGGGGGTTGCGATCACAGCCTATGCACCCGGTCCGGCGAACCCCGGAAAGCGCGCCGGACCTCGCCCGGCACCCAGCTGTCCGTAGTCGCGCGATCCCCGGGAGTGACACCGGCACGCGCGGGGAACGCTGCAGATAACGATCACCGTGACCTGGCCACCAGGAGCGGGGAGTATCCGTCATAACAGGAGCAAGTGGCGCGTCTCACAGGCGGACACGCGCGGGAGGTTGGGAAGCGTTCCGCATGTGAGGATGTTGGCTATCTGGTGAGTACGGAACTAGATGAGATGAGGCCTTACGTGACTACAGCACTCGCCCCGAGCTCGGCTCTGTCGGCTGCGGACCGCTGTGACCGCTGCGGCGCCCAGGCCTACGTCCGTGTCACCCTGACGAGCGGCGGAGAGCTCCTGTTCTGCGCTCATCACGGCAGGGAGCACGCGGAGAAGTTGAAGAGCATCGCGGTCACCATCCACGACGAGACCAGCCGGCTGTCGGACATCCCGAGCACGGCCCCCGACGAGGAGCGATGACCCGCCCGATTCCCTGACCCGTCCGTCCACGACTTCCGCGGCGGCCACCCGG
>DASXRB010000788.1:0-6366 GCA_036506875.1 Kribbellaceae bacterium
CGGCGTTCAAGGCACGCGGGGTGCGCGACACTGTGTGGCTGACGGCCGACGTCCACTACTGCGCGGCGCACCACTATGACCCCGCGCGGGCGTCGTACACCGACTTCGACCCGTTCTGGGAGCTGGTCGCGGGGCCGATCAACGCCGGCACGTTCGGTCCGAACACGCTGGACCCGACGTTCGGCCCGGAGACGGTCTTCGTCAAGGCCGCCGACTTCCCGAACCAGCCTCCGAGCGGCGGCAACCAGTTCTTCGGCCACGTCTCCATCGACCCCGGCACCCGGGTCTTCACCGCGTCGCTGCGCGACCTGCACGGCACGGTGCTGTGGTCCCGCGACCTCGAACCGGGGCGCTGACGGCCTACAGGCTGGTGATCTCGACCGCTACCTGGAGGGTGCTGGTGGCGGCGGCGCCGGAGTAGAGGCCCTTGAACGGTGCGACGTCGCCGTACTCGCGGCCCCGCGCCACGACCACGTGCCGCTCGCCGGCCGGCTGGTCGTTGGTCGGGTCGTACCCGGTCCAGCCGCCGTCCCACCACTCCACCCAGGCGTGGCTCTCACCGGTCACGGTCTCGCCGGGGACGGCGTCCGGTCGCGGGTGCAGGTAGCCGGACACGTACCGGGCCGGCACACCCGCGAGCCGCAGCAGCACGATCGTCAGGTGCGCGATGTCCTGGCAGACGCCCTTGCGCTCCTGCCACACCTCGGTGACCCGGGAGTGCACGCCCGTCGCGCCCGGGACGTACTCGACCGCGTCGTGCACGAAGGCCGACACCGCCCGGCCGGCGTCGCCCGGCGTCGTACCGCGGCCCACCTCGGCGGCGAGCGCGCGCAGCTCGTCGTCCGGCTCGGTCCGCGAGGTCGCCCGCAGCCACTCGACGTTGCTGTCCCGGACCCGGTCGTCGGCCAGCGCGTCCCAGCCTGCCGAGGCAGGCGGCGGCGCTCCCGGGCGGGTGTCGACCAGGCTGGTCGCGACCACCTGCAGCTCGTCGTGCGGCTGGTTCACGTCGAACGCGTGCACCTCGGTGCCCCAGTAGTCGCGGTAGCGCAGCGCCGGCGACGCCGGCCGGATGTCGATCCGGGTGTGCAGGGCGGTCTGCGCCGGCTCGGTCACCGGTGACATCCGCGCCTCGTTGTACGACGCGGTGACCTCGCCGCTGTAGCGGAACACCGTCTCGTGCCGGATCCGCAGCCGCGCGGTCACGTCGCCCGCGGCCATCATGCGCCCTCCTGCGCCCAGGCCGTCGCCCGGGCGGCCTCGAAGAACCGGTGGCTGACCGCGTCACTGACCTCGGAGCAGCATCGCTCGAGGTCGCCGAGCACCGCGGGCAGGTCGGCCAGCAGGTCGTCGGCGCCGCGGTACTCCAGCATCGTCCGGGCCCGGCCCAGCCGGCGCCGGGCGAGATCCTCGACACCGACCCGGGCCAGCCCCGGGTCCAGCTCGCCGAGGCACCCCTCGGCGGCCGACAGCGCCGCGAACACCGACCGGGGGACCAGCCGGTCGCGCAGCAGGAACTCCACCACGGCGGCCTCGTCGACGGCGCCCCGGTAGGTGCGCAGGAACACCTCGTACGCCCCGCAGGACCGCAGCAGCGCCGACCACGACGGGCGGCCCTGGCCGGGTGCGCCGGGCAGCGCGCGGGTCATCAGCAGCCGCGCGGTCATGTCGACCCGCTCCAGGCTGCGGCCGAGCACCAGGAACCGCCACGCGACGTCCCGGCTCATCGTGAGGTCGACGATCCCGGCCAGCGTGGCGGTGTGCTCGCGGACCCAGTTGAAGAACACGTGCGGCCCGAGCAGCTCCGCCCGGCGCCGGATCTCCGGCAGCGCCAGCCAGGTGCTGTTCACGCTGCGCCAGAACTCCGACGAGAGGATCTCGCGGGCGCCGCGGGCGTTCTGCCGGGCCGCGGTGAGCGCACCGCTGATCGACCCCGGGCCGGGCGCGTAGGCGAGCCGGTCGAGCACCGTCAGCGCGCCGACCTGGGTCTGCTCGGGCGCTGCGACCCCCATCACGGACAGCAGCGACCGGCAGGCGGTGTCCTCCTCGGCCCACGGGTCCTCCAGCAGCAGCGTGAGGTGGACGTCGAGGGTGCGCGCGGTGGCGTCGGCGCGCTCCAGGTAGCGGCCGATCCAGAACACAGACTCGGCGATCCGGCGCAGCAACACGTCGTCGGTCATCGTCGTCCCCTCACTGCTGCTGTTGCTGCTCGGTGCCGAGCCGGTCCGCCGGACCCGGGTCGGGCGCGCTGCTCGGCCGCGGCGGCAGCGCCGTGCCGCCGGCCTCCGGGTGGTCGATGCCCTCGGCAACCGGTACGCCCTCCGCGGCCAGCACCCAGGTGTCCTTCGACCCGCCGCCGCGGCTGGAGTTCACCACCAGCTCGCCGCGGCCGAGCGCCACCCGGGTCAACCCGCCCGGCAGCACCCACACCCGCTCGCCGTCGTTCACCGCGAACGGCCGCAGGTCCACGTGCCGCGGCCGGAACCCGTCGTCGGTGAACGTCGGCACCGTCGACATCGTCACCACCGGCTGCGCGATCCAGGCCCGCGGGTCGGCCTCGACCTTCGCGCGCAGGCCGGCCAGCGTCGGCTCGTCGGCCTGCGGCCCGATCACCAGCCCCTTGCCCCCGGAGCCGTCGACGGGTTTCAGCACCAGCTCACCGAGCCGCTCCAGCACGTGCTCGCGGACGTCGGGGTCGCCGAGCCGGTAGGTGTCCACGTTCGGCAGCACCGGCTCCTCGGCGAGGTAGTACCGCACCAGGTCCGGCACGTAGCTGTAGATCAGCTTGTCGTCCGCGACGCCGTTTCCGAGCGCGTTCGCGAGGACGACGTGGCCGGCGCGGGCCGCGTTCACGATGCCCGGGCAGCCGAGCACCGAGTCCGGCTTGAAGTGCACCGGGTCGAGGTAGTCGTCGTCGATACGCCGGTACACCACGTGCACCGGCCGCTCGCCGGACGTGGTCGCCATGTAGACCCGGTTCCCGGCGCAGAACAGGTCCCGGCCCTCGACCAGCTCGACACCCATCAGCCGGGCCAGCAGCGCGTGCTCGAAGTACGCCGAGTTGAACACACCCGGCGTGAGCACCACCACCGTCGGGTCGTCGACCCCGGCCGGCGCGGCCGCCCGCAGCGCCGCCAGCAGCCGGTTCGCGTACCCCGACACCGGCAGCACCCGCGAGGTCGCGAACGCCTCGGGGAACACCCGGGTCAGCGCCCGCCGGTTCTCGATCACATAGCTGACCCCGGACGGCACCCGGACGTTGTCCTCCAGCACCCGGAACCGCCCGGCCTCGTCGCGCACCAGGTCGATGCCGGAGACGTGGATCCGGACGCCGTTCGGCGGCTCGATCCCGTACGCCTCCCGGTGGAAGTGCCGCGACGTCACCACCACCTCCCGCGGTACGACGCCGTCGCGCAGCACCTCGCCGGCGCCGTACACGTCGGCGAGGAACGCCTCCAGCGCCCGGACCCGCTGCTGCACGCCGCGGTCGATCAGGTCCCACTCGTCCGCCGCGATCACCCGCGGCACGATGTCGACCGGGAACGGCCGTTCCTGGCCGTCGTACGCGAAGGTGACCCCGCTGTCCATGAACGCCCGGGCGAGCGCGTCGACCCGCGGGCCGAGCTCGTCGGTGCCGAGCGGCCGCAGCGCGGTCAGGATGGCGTCGTACGTGTGCCGCGGCAGCCCGGGCTCGCCGAACGTCTCGTCCCAACCCGAGCCCAGCTCGTAGCCCTCGAACAGGTCCGCCATGTACGGACTTTAGGTCACCCCTGTTACGCCGGCATTACCCCAGCGGCGCGCCCGTGAACGGTTACTCCAGCCGGCGGCCGATCTCCCAGTGGTGACCGAACGGGTCGGCGAAGCGTCCGATCCGCCAGCCGTGCTGTTCGGTCACCGGTGCGACCTCGCGGCCGCCGGCCGCCAGTGCCCGGGCGAACGTGGCCTCCGGGTCGTCGACGGTGACGATCATCCGTACCGGCGACTGCTCGACGCCGTCCGGTGTCGCCGCGGGTTCATGCTGCACCCAGAAGTCGGCCGCTCCGACCGTCAGTTGCGCCACTTGCAGCCCGCCGTCGTCATCGAGCCGGTACGGGACCTCGGCCCCGAAGGCGGCGACATAGAACGTGACCGCGGCCTCCGCGTCGTACACCGACAACCACGGCGCCAGCCCGAAGCCGTTCTCCCGCGATGACGTCATCTGCCCAGCATGGTGGCGGTCATCCGGCCTGTGCAATCACCGCGTATCGCGGGAGGGGTGTGATCGCACAGGCCGAATGGTCAGGAAGGTCTCAGAGGGTCACCAGATGTTCGGGGCTGTCAGGTCGCGGGGGTCGCCGGTGGGCTGGCAGCCCGCGGCGGTGACGGCGTAGGGGTGGCCGGGGCCGCGGGTGGCGAGGGTGCGGACGGCGTCGACGAGGCGGTCGACGTGCTCGCGGGTGGTGCCGAGGCCGAGGCTGGCGCGGACCGCGCCGGCGTGCTCGGGGGATGCCGCGAGCAGGTTGTCGGTGAGGAGGTGCGCGCAGAACCTGCCGTCGCGCACGCCGATGCCGTACTCGGCCGACAGCGCGGCCGAGACCAGGGTCGAGTCCAGGCCGGCCACGGTGAAGGCGACCGTGCCGACGCGGTCGGCGTCCGGGCCGAACAGGCTGTACGTCGTGACGCCCTCGACGGCCGCGAGACCCGTCCGCAGCCGCTCCAGCAGCCTGCGCTCGTGCTGCTCGATCACGTCGCGGTGCCTCGCGATCGTGGCGCACGCGGCCGCCAGCGCGATCGCGCCGATCACGTTGGGCGACCCGCCCTCGTGCCGGGCCGGGCCGTCCGCCCACACCACGTCGTCCGCGCGCACCGCGGCACTCGCACCGCCACCGGCCAGGTAGGGGTCCGCGGCCGCGAGCCAGTCGGACCGGCCGACCAGGGCCCCGCAGCCGAACGGCGCGTAGAGCTTGTGCCCGGAGATAGCCACCCAGTCGACACCCAGCGCGCTGATGTCGACCTTCCGGTGCGGTGCCAGCTGCGCGGCGTCCAGGCAGACCCGGGCCCCGTGCGCCTTTGCCGCCGCCGTGACCTCGGCGATCGGGAACAGCTCACCGGTCACGTTCGACGCGCCGGTCACGCAGACCAGCCGCGGCCCCTCCGGAGCGGCCCGCAGCGCGTCCGCGACCGCGGTCACCGCGGCGGCCGGCGACGACGGGGGAGCCAGCCGCACGGTGTTCGCGCCGTTCAGCTCCCACGGCAGCAGCGCCGCGTGGTGCTCGGACTCGAACACCACCACGGTCGTTGCCTCCGGCAAGCACCTGGCGAGCAGGTTCAGCGCGTCGGTGGTCTGCCGGGTGAACACCACCTGGTCATCGGGCCGGGCACCCACGAACGCGTGCACCTCGGCCCGGGCCCGCTCGTACCACTGCGTCGTGACCCGGGACGCGTAGCCGTTGCCGCGATGCACCGACGCGTACGACGGCAGCGCGGCGTCGACGGCCCGTCGTACCGTCTCCAGGCACGGCGCGCTGGCGCCGTGGTCGAGGTTCGCGTAGTCGGTGACCCGGCCGTCGGCCAGCGGCACCAGCAGGTCCGCGCCGGTGGTGGTGGGCAGGTTGCCCGCGGTCAGCGGCGGCTGCGGCGCGGGGGTCGTCGTGCAGGGATGCTCGAGGATGGACAGGATCGACACGTCTGCTCCCAGGTGGTCCGCACTTGCCGATCGGGGTTCCGAACGGCCCGGTCCTCACCCGGGGCACCCCACCGCGGAGGAGGGTTGCCGGCCAGCAAGCCGGGGCTTGACGCTGGCACTCATGACCTGCGCAGGACACTAACGTGTCAACGGCTTCCGCCGCGACCACGAATCTCACGATCAGAGAAGTCTGTCCACATACTGGAGGCGACGTTGCTCGTGCACCCGTACGACGAGACCTGGCCGGCCGCGTTCGATCGGGCGCGGAGGCAGCTCGCGGACGTGCTCGGCCCGGTCCCGGTCGAGCACATCGGCTCGACCGCCGTACCCGGCATGCCGGCGAAGCCGGTGATCGACATCGCGGCCCGAGTGGCCGATCCCTCGGCGGTGGACGACGAGGCGCTGGCGGGGATCGGGTTCGAACGCAACCCCGGCGGGCCGCGGACCCACCCGACATACGTTCGCGACTCCGGCGGCCGGCGGACGCACATCCTGCATCTGTACCCGCCCGCGCAGTGGCAGGACCTGAACCAGCTCCTGCTGCGAGACCTGCTGCGATCAAATCCCGAGGCGGCCCGGCGCTACGGCGAACTCAAGCTCCGCCTCGCGGCCGAGGGCCTGTCGGGCCGGGCCTACACCGCGGCGAAGACCGAACTGGTCCAGGAACTCACCGATACGGCGCGCCGCGCCAGCGGCCTGCCGCC
>DASXRB010000789.1:0-3645 GCA_036506875.1 Kribbellaceae bacterium
GACTCGGCCGGGCCTGAGATCGGCGAGCCACTCTGTGTGAACCGGTTGACGAGATCCTGCGCCTGCGGCGACGCGCCGTGGTCGCGAACGCTCTCGGCGCGCTCCTGCGGCGTGGCGTCGCGCCCGGCCGGGGTCACCGTACGGTTGACGCCGTCCGGCCCCTGCACGGTGTGGCGTCCGGCGCCGGGCACGCTGTCCAGCGCCGCCCGGGAGAATGCGCGGGCGGCATGCTGCCACGAATACGCCCGCAGCACACCCTTGAGGTCACCCGCGGCGGCGCGCCGCCGCGGATAGTCGTTGCGCAGCTCGTCGATCGCAGCCGACCACGCTTGCACCCTGCCCGCCCGGTCGTCGGCCAGGCCCGCGTCGGGGACCACGCAACCGGCGCCGAGCTCGGCCGGAACGCGACTGCCGTCGGAGAGGAACCGGCCGATGCCGCTCTCGGCGTTCACCAGCACCGGGATCCCGTGCGCGGCGGCCTCCGCGCCGACCAGGCCGTAGCCCTCGATACGTGACGGCATGACGGCGGCGTGGGCCCAGCGGTAGTCCTCGAGCAGTTCGCCGCGGTCAGTGCTGTACGGCAGCAGCTCGACCACGCCCTTGCTGCCGATGACCTGGTCGGCGCGGGCCTGTTCCGCCGCCAGCTGGTCCGGCTTCACGCCTCGCACCCTCAGCTCCACCGGGACGCCACGGCTGTGCAGCTCCTGCACGGTGGCCAGGAGGTCGTCGTACCCCTTGATCGCGTCATTGACCCGCCCGCTGAACAGCAGGTGGAACTTCTCGCTCGGCGGCGGGTCACCGACGTCGCCGAGGGTCTCGACACCCGGGACCAGCTCGTGCAGGCTCGGCGCGACCGGCGCTCCCTCGGACATCTGGTCGCCCAGTTCGGCGAGCAACGGGCCGACACCGACGACCAGGTCGGCGTTCTGGACGACGGCGGACTCCAGCCGGGCGTATTCGGTGCCGCGCGGCTTGTCACCTTGGATCTCCGCGTACCGCTCCGCGGGCATGTGCAGGACGTGCGCCAGCTGCGCCTGCGGGTACCAGCGGTTCCGCACCAGCATCGCGGCGTACCCGGAGAAGCGGGCGTGTCCGACGACCAGGTCGAAGGAGTCGCTGTTCTGCGGGGGCATGCCGGGCACGTGGTCGGGCATCGCGTTCGAGGCGATGTCGAGCAGCTGAACCCGCGGGGTCTGATCGGCGTTCGGCGTGATCTGGACGATTCTGGCGTCCCCGTGCTGCTCGGTCGCACCGACGACCATCAACGTGACCTCGGTGTTGTCGACGGCTGCCAGCGCCTTTGTGAGCTCGCCGCTGGCGACCGGCAGGCCGCCGAGCCCGGCCGACCGACCGCTCGCGTGCGCGACGACGAGGATCCGTTGTGGCGCGGCGCCGAACGCGGGCCCGCGGACAAGCCCGACCGACGGCCGGTCACCGGTCATCGGCCGGTCGACCCATTCGCGGCGCTGCGGATCCCAGGTGCCGCTGGCCTGGGTGGTGCGGTCGAGCAGCGGGTTGAGGAACGCGCGGGCGACCGGGATCGCCTCGTCGATCGTCTTGTACGGCAGCCCTGGTGTCGCGGCGGCGTACTTCGCGAAACCCTCCCGCCAGGTCGGGTTCGGGACGTAGAACCGGTTCGGCACCCGGAGCGGCTCGCCCTGCCCGATCCGCCAGCTGAACTCCTCGCGCAGCATCGCCTGGACGGTCGCGGCGTCCCACTCCCGGTGTTCGGCGATCATCAGTACGTCGACCAGGTCCTGGACGCGGTAGGGGAGTTCGCCGGTCTGGCACGCCCACTGGTTCTGGGACCGCGGCAGGCAGTCGTCGCACTTGGTCTGCTCGGTCTTGACGCCCTGCGTGTACATTCCGGAGACCTTGTGCGCGAGCGTGTCGGTCAGCGAGATGACTCGCAGCCGCGGGTTCTCGGCCTCCGCGCCGGTGCTCATGATCTGCTCCGGGAAGCGGATGAGCTCGGCCTCCTGCCACATCTCCCGCTCGCGTGGCGGCGCCAGGTCGACGCTCACCTCGCCGACTTCCCGGCCGCCGCAGTAGGCGCGGTGCTTCAGCCGGGCGCCGCGGCCGTGCTGCAGCGGGCTCTCGGACTCGAGTTCGAACGTCAGGTGGTCACCGAGGTCCTGGTGCAGCGCCTCGGTGTACTTCGCGACCATCGTGACGCGGTCGTCGCCGGAGTGGCCGACCATGTCGATGTCGCTCGTGGACCGGCCGTCGGCCCACCGGGCGAGCAGTGTCTGTCCGCCCTTGATCATCCAGTCGTCGGGATAGCTGGCGAACTGACGGGCCATCACGCGTTGCAGGACGAACTGCTGGAGCTCCTCCTGCGGCGTGGTGCCGCGCCGGTGCGCGTGCTCGCGGACCCGCGAGGTCAGCTCTCGCCAGAACGCACCGAACTCACGAGGATCGCTGCTCACACCCGCTCACTCCGCCCGACCACCTCGGCGGCGAGGTCGCGTGCCAGGTGCTCACGCACCATCCCCGGCGGCGGATCGGGGATCGCGGCGGCCAGTGACCCGGCGACCTCGGCGACCCGGTCGGGCAGCACGAGGGTCGTGAACGCGCGCAGGTTGCGCGCCGACAGAGCGCGGACGTCCAGCGTGGGAAGGAAGTAGCCGGCGAACTCCGGGCCGGCAGCCGGGAACTCGTGGTGCTCGGACAGTGGCACCAGATCGGCGTGGATCGCCGCCAGGTCGACCAGGTCACGTCGAACCGCGTCGGTAAGTGCGCCACGGATCTCGCCGTGATCGGTATGGTCGCGCACCAGATCGAGAATCGTCCGGTGCGGTGTGGTGACCGGTACGCCACCGACCAGCGCCACGTCGTCCCGGGTGAGCCGCGCCTGCCGGACCTCGACCGTGCCGGACGTCTGCCAGCCACCCTGCGGCGCGGCAGCTGCCGTGAACGTCGTGAGCGGCGCGCCGACCGCGCCGAGCCCGAGCAGCCGTGCCGCGGATCCGTGCGAGAGCACGGCGTCCAGACCCCGCTCGGCACCGAACCGGTCCGGGCGCAGTGCGAGCCACGCGGCGTACGGATAGCCGAACCGCGGCGCCAGCGTGCTGCCGCAGATCTCGTACACGCCGCGGTCGAGCTCGACGAGCAGGCCGAGGCCCGCGAAGTGGTCCAGCTGCGGGCCGGTCACTCCGATCCGCCCGGCCTGCGCGGCCGTCACCAGCCCGCCCTGACCGCCGGCCAGCATCGCCAGCTCGAAGAACGCCTGCGCCGTCATCCACCCCTGCCTCGTCGCGTCCGGAGTTCAGCGGGCCCGATCGGCCCGTGCCGCCATACCGTCCCGACCTTACGTGCCGGGCGGTCTACCTCAGGTCGATCAACTGGCCGTTCGAGTGTGCGCAGTGGCCGGCTGCGTTGTCGTCGTACGGCGCTAGGGTGGCGGGCGTGGACGCGCCTCTCGCTCTGTATCGCCGGTACCGCCCGGACACGTTCGCCGAGGTGATCGGGCAGGACCACGTCACCGAGCCGCTGCGCAACGCACTGGCCAACAACCGGGTCAACCACGCCTACCTGTTCTCCGGACCGCGCGGCTGCGGGAAGACGACCAGCGCGCGGATCCTGGCGCGGGCGATCAACTGCGAGAAGGGCCCGGCGCCGGAGCCCTGCGGCGAGTGCCGGTCC
>DASXRB010000790.1:0-7259 GCA_036506875.1 Kribbellaceae bacterium
GTCGTCGCGGCCGGCGTCGTACTGATCAATCTGGGTTAGTCCGCTTCGCGCTGCGTAGGCTCGGCCGTCTCCTCCTCGATCGGGGTGCCGAGCAGGTAGTGGGTGAAGCCGGAGTCCTTCTTGGGATGCTCGCGGTACCGCGTCGGGACGACGCGCCCCTCAGCGCTGTCCCACGCGGTATCCGCGAGCCTCCACATCCGGTGCGCCACGCGTCCGGCGACACCGGTGTGCGGTGAGTTCGGGTGCGCCCTGGTTGGCGCATTCTCCTCGGCGGCGAGCAGCTTCTCGGTGAGCCGCGCGACCTCGTCGCCGAGGTGCTCGTCGAGCATCGCGCCGAGGTCCTTCTCCAGCGCCTCGTGCTCGTCGAGCAGCAGGTCGATCTCGCGCCACAGCTCGTCGCGGCGCAGGTGCAGCACCCGGCTGTCGCCGTACATCCGGCCCTTCAGGAAGCGCAGGCCGCGCTCCAGCTTGCGGGCGTTCGCCACGTACGCCGCGACCATCTCGGGGCCGCCGGGCAGCGGGCGCGCCTTGGGCAGCAGCACGTCCTCGGCGGCGGCGAGGTGCTGGCTGGCGATGGCGTAGAACCAGTCGGTCTGGTGACGGCGCTCGGGGCTCGCGGAAGCCGGGTCGTGCGCGGGTGCGGCCAGCTCGCGGATGCGGTTGTGCTCGTACAGTAGGGCCAGCTCGAGCGTGGACACACTCATCGCGGACACCTCCCAGAGGGGTACGACGTGGGGGAGTCGTCTCCTTCCAGCGTGCTCCCGCCCACGTCACCGCGCAACCCAGCGTCCGCTCGCCGTCACCGATCCGTCATGCCTCGGAGCTCTGACTCCAGATGTTGACGCCGGCCTCGACCGCGTCGGCGTCGATCGCGTCCAGCTCCTCGCGGGTGAAGCCCAGGTTGCGGACCGCGGCCAGGTTGTCCTCCAGCTGTTCGACCGACGAGGCGCCGATCAGGGCGCTGGTGACGCGCTCGTCGCGCAGGGTCCAGGCGAGCGCGAGCTGGGCGACCGACTGGCCGCGCTGCTTCGCGATCTCGTTCAGCGCGCGGACGTGCCGCAGGGTGTCCTCGGTGAGCATCTCCGATGACAGCGACTTGCCCTGCGCCGCGCGCGAGCCGGCCGGCACACCGTTGAGATAGCGGTCGGTCAGCACGCCCTGCGCCAGCGGCGAGAACGCGATCACGCCGACGCCGAGCTCACCGGTCGCGTCGAGCAGGTCCTCCTCGATCCATCGGTTGAGCATCGAGTACGACGGCTGGTGGATCAGCAGTGGCGTGCCGAGGTCGGCCAGGATCGCGGCCGCCTGCCGGGTGTGCTTCGCCGAGTACGACGAGATTCCGGCGTACAGCGCCTTGCCGGACCGCACCGCGGCGTCCAGTGCGCCCATCGTCTCCTCCAGCGGCGTGTCCGGGTCGAACCGGTGCGAGTAGAAGATGTCGACGTAGTCCAGGCCCATCCGGGCCAGTGACTGGTCCAGCGAGGCGAGCAGGTACTTCCGGCTGCCGCCGCCCTGTCCGTACGGGCCCGGCCACATGTCGTAGCCGGCCTTGGTCGAGATGACCAGCTCGTCGCGGTACGGCTTGAAGTCGCGCGCGACGTGACCGCCGAAGTTGGTCTCGGCCGATCCGTAGGGCGGGCCGTAGTTGTTCGCGAGGTCGAAGTGCGTGACGCCGAGGTCGAACGCCCGGCGCAGGATCGCGGTCTGGGTCTCGAGCGGCTTGTCGTCGCCGAAGTTGTGCCACAGGCCGAGCGAGATCGCCGGCAGCATCAGGCCGCTGCGACCACAGCGGCGATAGGTCATCCGGTCGTCGTACCGGCCGTCGTTGGCAACGTAGTCAGTCACCCCGCCGAGTCTGCCACCGCCGTCCGACGGTCCGCTGCCGGCCGTTCGTCGTACGAGACTCCGGTGGCCGGAAAACCAGGTGAACGCGCGGTGCTCCGGCGGCTAGCGTCCGGTTGTGAGCAGACTCGCCGAGTACGCCGTGCCCGCGCGGCTGGGGCGTCCGTTCCGGTCGCTGCTCGCGTCGTCGTGGATCAGCAACATCGGCGACGGCATCGCGCTGGCCGCCGGGCCGCTGCTGGTCGCGTCCCAGACGCACGACCCGATGCTGGTCGCGCTGGCCGGCCTGTTGCAGCGACTGCCCTGGCTGGTGTTCGGGCTGTTCGCCGGTGCCATCGCGGACCGGCTCGACCGGCGCCTGATCGTGGTCACCGCCGACCTGCTGCGGGCCGTCGTCCTCGTGCTGCTGGCGGCCACCGTCGTCACCGGGACGGTGAACATCGCGATCGTGCTGGTGGCGATGGTGCTGCTCGGCACCGCGGAGACGTTCGCGGACAACACCAGCCACACGCTGATGCCGATGCTGGTCGAGAAGGCCGACTACGGCGTCGCGAACGCGCGGCTGATGGCGGGGTTCATCACCGCCAACCAGCTGGCCGGCCCGCCGATCGGGGCGGCCCTGTTCGCGGCCGGGATGTTCGTGCCGTTCGTGACCCAGGCGGTGTGCGTCGCGCTCGGCGCGCTGCTGGTGTCGCGGATCGCGTTCCCGCCGCACGCCGGCGAGACCGCCGCGAGACAGCACGTACGACGTGACATCGCGCAGGGCTTCGGCTGGCTCTGGTCGAACCCGCCCGTGCGGACCCTGGCGCTGACCATCGTGACCTTCAACGTCACCTTCGGGGCGGCCTGGTCGGTGCTCGTCCTCTACGCGATCGAGCGGCTGCGGATGGGCGAGGTCGGGTTCGGCCTGCTCACCACCGCGGGCGCGGTCGGCGGCATCGTGGCGACCGCGTCGTACGGCTGGCTGGAGAAACGGGTCAGCCTCGCGCGGCTGATGCGAGCCTGCCTCATCACCGAGACGTTCACGCATCTCGTGCTCGCGCTGACCACGACCAGCTGGGTGGCACTGGGCACGTTCTTCCTGTTCGGCGTCGAGGCGTTCGTGTGGGGGACCACGTCGCAGAGCGTGCGGCAGCGCGCGGTGCCGACCGAGTTCCAGGGCCGGGTCGGCAGCGTCTACATGCTCGGTGTGGTCGGCGGCATGATCGCCGGCGGCGGGATCGGCGGCGCCATCGCCCGGCAGTGGGGCGTCACCGCACCGTTCTGGTTCGCCTTCGTGGGCTCGGCCCTCATCCTCGCCCTGATCTGGCGCGAGCTCGCCAACATCGCCCACGCCGACGACGCCACCCGTGACGAGACCGCGGACCAGCCGGCCTGATCCGGTAGCCGGCATTCGCAGATGCGGCTTGCCAACTTGGACGAGCGGACCTGCCCCACACACGTGGATCGGCAGGTCTAGCTTTTTGTCGGCCTTCTAGAGCCGGACCGGGATTGTCCGCCGCATCGCCGATCGCCGCGAGAGCGACCTGCATGACATCGCGAGGCGCGCCTTGGAAGCGTTGACAGCGGGATCAGCCGATGGATGCCGGCGGCCCGAGACGAGCTTGGTCGCGTGCAGGTCCCCGTGTCCTGGGCGCCCGAGTCATCGACGTAGAACAGCCGGAACGGCGTCGCGTCGCTCAACGTTCCGGCACCCTCGATTGACGACTGCGCCTAGATCAGGCCGAGGCGGTCGATGGCGTCGGCCATGGGGCCGTCGACGATGATGCGGATGGCGCCGTCGATGTGGTGGGTGACCTGCTGCCAGCGGCCGTCGTGCACGAAGTACACGTGCGGGCTGATCGGGCCGGGCTGCTCGGAGAACGACTTCATCGTCACGCTGACCATCAGGTCCATCGCCGGGACCACGCGGTTGTCGTGGATGACGTGCACCAGCAGCAGGTCGCGGACCGGGGCGGCCACCAGCACGCCGTACGACGGGTTCTCGACGCGCAGCGTCTCGCGCAGCACGGTGTCGAGCACGAGCGCCCGGGAGGCGGTGAAGATGGTGCCGCTGATCGCGGCGACCTCGGCGCCGTCGTGGCGCAGGATCTGCATCTCGTCGGGGAGCCGGCGCAGGTTCGCCAGGCCGGTGCGGGTGGCCTGCTCACGGGTCATGCCGAGCCGGCCGAGGTCGAAGTGCATGGCGACGGCGCGGTCGGAGTGCGTGGACGGCACGCACAGCAGCCCGGGTGCCAGTTCCGGGGCGCTGTCGGCCCACTCCGGCGGGATGCCGTCGGTGGCGACGAGCCGCAGGTAGAGGCTCTCGGCGAGGTCGGCGGGCAGCGGCGGCGGCTGGTGCAGGTTGCCGGCGAGCTGGTCGAAGTGCTGGTGGACGATCTCGCGCCAGTGCCGGCGGCGGTAGCCCGCGACGGCGCGCGCGAGGTTGGTCAGCCCGGCGACCATGCCGTCCTCGGTCACGAGCGCGCCGTCCCCGTCGTACCGCGCGTCCAGGCCGCGCTCGGCCGCGGCCAGCTCGGCGAGCCGCACCAGGTCCGCGGCCTCGGTCACCGACAGCGGCGTCAGCACCGGGTCCGCCGGCTCCGGCCGGCGCCTGAACAGTCCCATCAGGCCTCCCTCGACCTTCCGACGCAGTACAAGGTACGGGCTCTGAGGTCTCCGCGCCGCACCAGGCCGTCACTTGTGGAAAACATCCGGTGCCACTGCGTCACCACGCAGGATCGTGACACCGAACTGACTACGCTGCGGTCATGGCCGAGACGCGGTGGCTGGGCGACGACGAGCAGCGTGCGTGGCGCGCGTTCATCGCGGCGCAGCGCGTCGTCAACACCCGGATCGAGCGGCAGTTGCAGCAGGACTCCGGGCTGCCGCACACGTACTACGAGATCCTGGTCCGGCTCAGCGACGCACCCGGCGGCCGGCTGCGGATGAGCGAGCTCGCGCTGGCCACGCTCGGGTCGCGCAGCCGGCTGTCGCACGCCGTCGCCCGGCTCGAGGCCAAGGGCTGGGTCCGCCGGGAGGGGGTCGAGACTGACCGCCGGGGCCAGGTCGCGGTGATCACCGAGCGTGGCCGCGCCACCCTGCGCGATGCTGCGCCGGGCCACGTCGAGGCGGTCCGGGCCACGGTCTTCGACGCGCTGACGCCCGCACAGGTCGAGCAGCTGTACGAGCTCTGCGCCAGACTGGCCGAGCACAACGGCGGCACGTACGACCGAGACCTGTGGGAGCCACGCTGATGGGAACCACGCGCGCTCCGGCGGTACGACGAGCCGCCGCGACCGCGACCCGTGGCCGCCGGCTCCTCGTCGTACTGGGTCTGGTTCTCGCGCTGACCGCGGGCTGCAACGGCGAACCGGCGGCCGGGCCGGCCACGTCCGCGCCCTCGGAGACGACTCCCGCGAGCACTCCACCACCGGCGACCTCGCCGACAGCGACCGCCACGCCGGCGCCGAGTGCCACGCCGACGCCGAGCCCGACGCCGGCCGACTGTGTCAGCCGCACGGTGGCCGCGATGACCACGCGGCAGAAGGCCGCGCAGCTGGTGATGACCGGGATCCGGGCCGGCGGCATGACCAGCAGCCAGCGCCGGGCGCTCGCCGGGCAGCACCCCGGCGGGATCCTGCTACTCGGGTCCAGCGGTGACGCGGGGGCGGTCCGCGACGTGATCGCCGCCGCGGTGGCGAAGGCGGGTCGCCCGAACGGGGTGGCGCCGTTCGTCGCGGCCGACCAGGAGGGCGGCAAGGTCCAGCGGCTTCAGGGCGACGGGTTCGACCGGATCCCGTCCGCGGCGACCCAGTCGACCTGGTCGGACGCGAAGCTCACCGACCGCGCCGCGCGCTGGGGTCGCCAGCTGGCCGCCGTCGGGGTGAACCTCGACCTGGCGCCGGTGGCCGACGTCGTGCCCGCCTCCGTGGGCGACGCCAACCAGCCGATCGGCGCGCTGGACCGCGGGTACGGCGACGACCCCGCCGAGGTCGGGCGGCACGTGTCGGCGTTCATCCGCGGCATGCACGCGGGCGGGGTCGCGACGTCGGTCAAGCACTTCCCGGGGCTCGGCCGGGTGCGCGGCAACACCGACTACTCCAGCGGTGTGGTCGACGGGACCACCACCCGCGACGACCCGCTGCTGGGCTCGTTCCGGGCCGGGATCGGGGCCGGGACGGACCTGGTCATGGTGGCCACCGCGACGTACACCCGGATCGACCCCGACCACCGCGCGGTGTTCTCCCGGACCGTGATCGGCGGCATGCTGCGCGGCGACCTGAGCTTCGGCGGGGTCGTGATCTCCGACGACCTCGGCGCGGCGGCCGAGGTGCAGGCGGTGTCGCCGGGGCGGCGCGCGACCCGGTTCGTCGGCGCCGGCGGGGACATCGTCATCACCGCGGACGCGTCGCTGACCGCGGTGATGGTCGACGCGCTGGTCGCGCGGGCGCCGCAGCTCGACCTGGACCGGCACGTGCGGCGGGTGCTGGCGCTGAAGCAGCAGCGGGGGCTGATGTCGTGCCACTGAGTGACGACGAGCCCGACTACCGCTTCACGCTGGCCAACGAGCGGACGTTCCTGGCGTACCTGCGCACCTCGCTGGCCTTCTACGCCGGCGGGCTTTCGGCGGTGCAGTTCCTCGACGTCGGGCAGCGCTGGGTGTCGCGCGCGATCGGTGTCGTCCTGGTGCTGGCCGGCTTGGCGTCCAGCGTCGGGGCGTACGTGCGGTGGCGGCAGAACCTGGCCGCGATGCGTGCGGACGGGCCGCTGCCGGCCAGCCGGCTGCCATTGCTGCTCGCGGTCATCGTGGCGTTCGCCGGTGCCGGCGGGCTGGTCTTCAGCGTGCTGCGATGACGGTACGGGACCGCGGCCTGCAACCGGAGCGCACCCTGCTGGCCTGGCGTCGTACCGCCCTGGGGCTCCTGGCGAACGCCGTACTGCTCGCCGCCGCGCGACCGCACAGCACGCACGGCTCGGTGCTGCGGTTCGTGCTCGGCGTGGTGATGGTCGTGCTCGCACTCGGGTTCTGGGCGACCGTCAGCGCCGCCTACCGGGGCACCATCAAGCCGGGTTCGCTCAGCTCGGTGGTCTCGATCCGGCTGGTGACCGGGCTGGTCGTGGCGGTCGGCCTGACCGATCTGTACGTCGTCCTGACCCACTGACCGGCGCCCGGCGGGACGTGACGCGACTCACGCGCGCGCCGGAGTGTGCCTCAGGCGAGCGTCGACCGCCTACCATGTTCACGGCTTAACATCTCATTCACCCGGAGTTTGACGTGCCGTTACGTCTGCGTCCGAACGACCCGTCGTTCTACGACCTGCTCACCAAGTCCGCCAATCATCTGGTGCTCGGTGCGCGGCTGCTGGCCGAGATGCTCGGCAGCATCGCCGGGGCCGCGGGCGCCTCGCCGGTCAGCGGCCGGATGGGCGTCGCCG
>DASXRB010000791.1:0-1912 GCA_036506875.1 Kribbellaceae bacterium
GCCGACACCACCAAGGCCGGCGACTTCTACCGCGCCGGCAGCTTCGACCTGGTGGTCACCGACGCCCCGTACGGCGTGCAGCACGGCAGCCGCACCCTGCAGCGCGGCCTGCGCCGCGACCCGCAGGACCTGCTCCGGGCGGCGGTGCCGGTGTGGGCGAGGCTGCTGCGCGCCGGCGGCGCGCTCGGGATCGCCTGGAACACCAACGTGGCCACCCGGCCGGCGGCGTCGGAGGTGCTGGCCGGGGCCGGGCTCGAGGTGGTCGACGACGACCCGTACCTGGCCTTCGGCCACCGTGTCGACCAGTCGATCCAGCGCGACATCCTGGTCGCCCGCAAGCCCTGAGGCCGGCGGGCCGCGACATCGCCGGCGCGCGGAATCAGCCCACGAAGACGGCGGCCGGCTTGAGCACCGGTCCGTGCCGCTCGTAGAGCGCCAGGAACACGCCGTCCGGGGCGAACATCGCGGTCAGCCCCTCCCCCAGCGGCAGCCCGCTGAGCTGCCGCCCGGTCCGGATCGCGTCGGCCTGCTCGGCGGTCGCGTCGTACCGGGCGAAGGTCGCGGCGGCGACGTCGGCGATCGGCGTGAAGGTGAACTCCTCGGCCAGCTGGTCGAGCGTGCGGGCGGAGTCCATGCCGAACGACCCGACCCGGGTCCGGCGCAGCATCGTCAGGTGCCCGCCGACGCCGAGCTCCGTGCCGAGGTCGCGGGCCAGTGCCCGGATGTAGGTGCCGCTGGAGCAGTCCACCGACACGTCCACGTCGATGCAGTCCAGGCAGGCGATCGCGCCGTGGCCGGACGGGTCGCTGGACGCCGGCCGCACGTCGGTCACGTCGTACCGGCTGACCGTCACCATCCGGGCCTTGAGGGCGACCTCCTCGCCGGCCCGCACCCGCTGGTACGCGCGCTTGCCGTCGACCTTGATCGCCGACACCTTCGACGGCACCTGCGGGAACTCGCCGCGGAACCGGGCGACCGCGGACTCGATGCCCTCCGCGGTCAGCGCGGCGACCGCGTCCGGGTCGGCGGTGGTGACGATCTCGCCCTCGGCGTCGTCGGTGCTGGTCGAGCAGCCGAGCCGGATGGTCGCGTCGTACGACTTGTCGGTGGCCTGCAGGTAGCCCAGCAGCCGGGTGGCGCGGTTCAGGCCGACCACGAGGACGCCGGTGGCCATCGGGTCGAGTGTCCCGGCGTGCCCGACCTTGCGGGTGCCGGACAGCGTGCGGATCCGCGCGACCACCTGGTGCGAGGTGAGGCCGGGCGGCTTGTCGACGACGACGATGCCGTCCTGGGTCACGGCGCGGGGGGCGGCTTCGGCGGTCACGACAGGTCGTCGTCCTCGTCGCCGAGATCCTCGTCCTCGTCACGCCGCTTGTACGGGTCGGCGTCGCCGGCGTGCTGCGCTCCGGCGGCCGCGCGGGCCACCTCGGCGTCGGCCAGCCGGGCCTGGGCCAGCAGCTCCTCGATGTGGCTGGCCGACTCCGGCACCGCGTCCAGGAAGAACGTGACGCTCGGGGTGTGCCGCAGGCCGAGCCGCTTGCCGACCTCGGACCGGATCAGCCCGCGGGCCGACTCCAGCGCGGCCGCGGTGGAGCTGCGGTCCGACTCGTCGCCCAGCACGGTGTAGAAGACGCTCGCCTCCCGGAGGTCACCGGTCAGCCGCGCGTCGGTGACCGTCACGAACCCCAGCCGGGGGTCCTTGACGCGGCGCTCGAGCATCTCCGCGACGATCTCCTGGATCCGGTCGGCGAGCTGTTTGGCTCTCGCCTCGCCCATGGTGTTCTCACTCCTTAGCGCGCGTACGAGGGGAGGCGATCGGAACCGCCTCCCCTCGGACGCTACTGCTTGTACGACGCGGTCAGGACCGCGGGATCTCGCGCATCTCGAAGGCCTCGACGACGTCGCCGACCTT
>DASXRB010000792.1:0-3519 GCA_036506875.1 Kribbellaceae bacterium
GCCTGACGGAGGACGAGATCGCCGGCCGGTTCGACGAGTTCCGGCAAATGATGGTGTTCGAAGAGCCGGTCGTTAAGTCGAGTAGGTCAGCCTGAGGAAGTCGTTGCTGACGTTGTAGGTGGCGCCGTCCGTGCGGAAGCAGCGGAGGCCGACGTGCACCTCACCCGAGGAGATGTAGTCGGAGAGGAGTCCCGGCACCGTGAGGGTGGCGGTTGCGTCGGAGGTGCCCATCGAGGTGTTCGAGAGTGAGACCCAGGACGCGTAGTACCAGTTCCAGATCTTGAGGATGCGGGTGCACGTCGTGCCCGCATGGCCGTTGTAGGTCACGCTCAGCGACTTGACCGAGGAGGGGACGCCGGTGAACCTGCCGTACCAGTCAGCCGCCCCGCCCAGCGTCCCGACCACGTAGTAGCTGCCGTCGTCGGCGGCGAGGTTGGAGAAGCCGCCGCTGACCGTGGTGCCGGTCGTCAGCGAGACGGCGGCCGGGGCCAGGTTGACCGTCGAGCCGGGCGGCGGAGGCGGGCCCGGCGAGACCGTGGTCGAGATCGTGACCGAGTTGTTCGCCGTGGACGAGTCCGTAGTCGACGAGTAGACGTCGGCTGTGCTGGTCAACGTTCCGACCGAGTCAGCCCTCGCGACGACGGTCAGCGTCACCGAGCCGCCGGACGCGAGCGTGCCGATCGAGCAGCTGATCGCCGAGCCGCCGTTGCACGTCCCCTGGCTCGAGCTCACGGACACGAACGTCGACGCGTAGGAGAGGCCCTGAGAGAACCCGACGCCGGACGCGGAAGACGGGCCGGCGTTGTGGAGCGTGAGCATGTAGGTGACGTTGCCGCCGACGGTGACCGGATCCGGCGAGTCGGTACCGGTGACGGAGAGGTCGGCGCCGGTCGAGCCGGGGATGGTCACGTTGACCGTGTTCGAGGCGGCCCCGAGGTTGCCGGCGGCGTCGTAGGCGCGGACCGAATACTGGTAGCTCGCGCCTGAGCTGACCGAGTAGTCGGTGTACGCGGTTCCCGCCGAGGTCGCGACCTGGACGCCGTTTCGGTACACGCGGTAGCCGGTGACGCCGACGTTGTCGGTCGCCGCCCCCCAGCTCAGCGCCGCGCGAGCCGGGCCCGAGAGCCCCTGACCGGAGAGCGTCCCGGGTGCGCTCGGCGGCGTGGTGTCGCCGGAGCCGGGCGTGGTGACCGAGATCGAGGCCGACTGCGCGCTGAGGTTGCCGGCGGCGTCGTAGGCGCGGACGAAGTACGAGTAGGTCTTGCCGCCGGTGACGGCGGAATCCGTGTACGAGGGGCCGGTCGAGGTCCCGATCTGGTTCCCGCCGCGGTAGATGCGGTAGCCGGTGACGCCGACGTTGTCGGTCGAGCCCGTCCAGGTGAGCTGCACGCGCAGCGGCGAGGTCAGCACCGATCCGGCCAGGTTCGTCGGAGTGCTCGGCTTCGTGGTGTCGGTCGAGCCGGGCACCGTGATCGAGACGGTCGCGGAGGGCGAGCCGATGTTCCCCGCCGCGTCGTAGGCGCGCACGTAGTAGGGGTACGTGCTACCGCCGGTCACGGCCGAATCGGTGTAGGTCAGACCAGTGACGTTCCCGACCTGGGTCCCGCCGCGGTAGACGCGGTAGCCCGTGACGGCGACGTTGTCGGTGGCGGCCGTCCAGGTCAGCTTCACCCGCGTGGGTGAGGTCAGCACCGATCCGGCCAGGTTCCCGGGCGCGCTCGGCGGAGTGGTGTCGGTCGGGGGCTGGCCGCCGAACGAGACGTGCACGCTGGCGCTGGTCGAGCTCACGCTCTGGGTCGTGAACGACACGCCGGTTACCGGATCGGTCACCGTCTGGCCGGGCGCGAGCGCCGAGTCGCTGTACGTGAACGTGGCCGGCGTCGTGTCGATCAGGAACGACTGCGAGATCACGCTCGGATCGGGCCCGATCCGCACGCTGACCCCGTTCACGACCGGGTCGGTCGGCGCGAAGTTGTCGAAGATCGAGAACGGCCGGCGGTACTCGAGGTAGAAGTACCAGCCTGGGTTGCGCGGGACGGCCAGCACCTGGACCCCGGAGCTCGGCTGCTCGATCGGAACGAGCGTGTAGGTGCCCGCCGAGCTGGTGCTAACGACGTTGCCCGACCCGAACCACCCGTACTGGAGCTTGTGGAAGTTGTTCATGTGGGCGGTCATGCCGATTCCCATCACGTCGAACGGGTCGCCGTACTCGCTGGCGCCGCATTGACTCGAGGTCGACAGCGCGACGCGCTCGTTGCTCGAGTTCCAGCAGCTGAGCGAGCTGGCGTGGTGGACGCCGAGGTTGTGGCCGAACTCGTGCGAGATCACGCGCAGCCCGATCGTCCCGTTGATCCAGGACGTCGTCCCCGGGACGTAGGCGAGCCCTTGCCAGCCGCAGGCGGCCGTGGGGCCGAAGACGTACATGTAGTGCGTGTACTGCGAGAGATTGACGCCGTGCTGCTGCGCGAGGTTCTGGGCGGCGTTCGCCCAGTCGCTGATGTAACAGCCGGTGTTGTCGTAGGGAACCGTGTACCAACCGAGGACGTCGCCGGTGAGCGTGACCTTCCCGAACGACTGCTCCTTGTAGTAGGCGGCCATCGAGTCGGTGCCGGTGAAGAAGGCCGACTTCGCCTGCGTCGTCGTCCACGGCTGCCGCTGGTCGTCCTGGAAGTTGATCAGGAAGACCGCGAGCTTGTAGGTACCGGATGCGTTCGCCCGGGCGGCGACCTTCCTGGCCGGCGCGAGCACGCGCACTCCGTCCGGCTTGACCCGGACGGTCGAGCCGATCCTCGTGCCGTGCACGATCACCCTGGTGCGGCCGAGCCCCTTCAACCACGGGTCGTGAGAGGCGAGCTTGATCCGTCCGGTCGACGTCTTCAGCCAGTACCAGTACTCGGCGAGGTCCTTGCGGAAGATGTCCGCGTGCCGGACGAGGATCGTCCCCTTCAGCGTGACGGCGCGCGCCGGGGCCCGCTGTGCGCTCGAGCCTGAGACAGCCGGCGCGGCGGTCCCGGAGCAGGCGAGCACGGCGAGCACGCCGATCGCGGCCACGAGCAGCGTGCGTCGCGGTGACAGAACGCTGACAGCTTCTCTCACTGGTCGACCCCGGTCAGGTTCTAACAAGATTCGGCGAATCCTTCAATGGGCCGTAGGACCCATTGCGGGGGTCTGTGAGACCTACTGCTGCTCGGCGTCCGGGCGCATCTCGTCGATCGCCGCCTGCCCCCGCTCGTGTACCGCGCGGGGGCGCTCCTCGACGCCGGGCTCCGCCCGGTCGACCGGCGTCTCTGCCGACTCGAACTGCTCCCGTTCCTCGACGATCGCGCGCGATTCGTCCAGCTTGCGGCGGAGTTCGCCCGCCGGATCGGGCTCCACAGCGCGGCCGCGCCGTCTCAGCACCCGGTAGACGGTACCGCCCGCGACGGCGATTCCACCGGTGATCCAGAGCAGCCTGCGCCTCACCAGGCCGATGCTACACTCGTCCGACTTCCTGCTTCGCCTCGCGCCGTGCCACCCGAG
>DASXRB010000793.1:0-1835 GCA_036506875.1 Kribbellaceae bacterium
CCTGCAGCGCCTCGTCCGGGGTGGTCCCGAAACCCTCGCCGGCGGACCACCTCTCCGGCGGCGAGTAGCCCTCGTCGAGCACGTCGTCGACGTTGCGGTCGTCGAGCGTGTCGCCGGGCTGCAGCTGGTTCTCGTCGTCGACGCTGTAGTCGCCGTAGTCCTCGCGGTGTTTCTCCGTCATGTCCCAACCCTCGCGCTCTCGCCTCGCCACAGGCAACTCGACCCCCATGATGTGTGCATGGACCCGGTCAGGCTGACAATCGACCAGTTGCGTGAGCTGCGCGACGACTTCGCGCCGCGGGCCGCCCGCCGGTCACGGCGGTCGGTACGACGCCGGCTCGGCCGGCTCCGCGAGCGGGGCTTCTTCGTGGCGCAGTGCGCCCTGGCCGCCGGGCTCGCGTGGTGGCTGGCGCGGAACGTGCTCGGGCACCGGATGCCGTTCTTCGCGCCGGTGGCGGCGATGATCTGCCTCGGCTTCAGCTACGGGCAGCGGTTGCGCCGGGTCGCGGAGGTCATGGTCGGCGTCGCGGTCGGGGTGGCCGTCGGCGACGTGTTCGTGCACTGGTTCGGCACCGGGGTGTGGCAGGTCGTACTGGTGGTGGCGCTGGCGATGACACTCGCGGTGCTGCTCGGCGCCGGTGGCCTGATGGTCACCCAGGCCGGGATCCAGGCCGCGATGGTGACCACGCTGCTGCCGGACCCGAGCGCCGGGCTGAGCCGCTGGCTGGACGCGTTCACCGGTGGCGCGGTCGCGCTCGCGGCGGCCACGGTCGCGCCGGTGACGCCGATCTTCCGGCCCCGGCAGCAGGCCGCCACCGTGCTGCGCGAGCTGGCCGCCATCCTCACCGAGACCGCGCAGAGCCTGCGCGACCACGACGGCGCCGCCGCCACCGAGGCGCTGCGCCGGGCCCGGGCCAGCGAGGCGATGCTCGACTCGCTGCGCAGCGCCGCCGCGGAGGGCGTCGCGCTGGTACGGATGTCGCCGTTCCGGCGGCAGCACCGCGGCGGTGTGCAGCAGATCGCGGACCTCGTCGTACCGCTGGACCGCGCCATCCGCAACATCCGGGTACTGGTCCGCCGCGCGGCGGTGTCGGTGTGGCGGGACGAGCCCGTGCTCCCGCCGTACCCCGAGCTGCTCGACGAGCTGGCGACCGGCGCCCGGCTGATCGCGGACTCGCTGTTCGAGCCGGCCGCGGCCGGCACCGCGGTCCGGGTGCTCGGGGAGCTCGGGGCGCGGACCGCCGAGATCCCGGTGTCGTCGTCGCTGTCGTCGATGGTGCTGCTCGGGCAGGTCCGGTCCACGATCGTCGACCTGGTCAGGCTCACCGGGACGTCGTACGACGAGGCTCGCGACCTGGTGCCGCTGCGCACCGACGGGCTGGACGAGACCTGACGTCCGGGCAGGGAACGGCCACGTCGCGTCATGGATCGCTCACTGAGCCGTCTCACCGGCATGACCTACCACCGCTTGCTGGCGGCGATGGCGACCGAGCCGGTCCACCTGCCGCGTACCGGAGAGACCGACGACGCCCGGTCCACAGAGGAGTCAGTTGTAGCGGAACATCTGTGACGCGGCGAGCGTGCACGTCGCCAGCTTGACCTGCTCGGCCAGGTTGCCGGTCGCCGTCAGGCAGACGTTCGCGTTCGAGACCGGCCGGATCGTGCCGTCCGGGCGGACCGTCCACCGCTCCGCGCCGGTGCAGGTGACCAGCCGGAGGTACATGCCGGGCGCGGCCGTGCCGGTCGCGTGCCCCATGCACAGGGTCGTGGACACCCGGAACGTGGCGTCGGCCGGGCGTGCCCAGCGCTGCGCCTTGGTGGCGTTGCAGTCCCAC
>DASXRB010000794.1:0-2167 GCA_036506875.1 Kribbellaceae bacterium
CGTCTCTCACGTCGTACAGCCGGCCCGGCGTAAGCAACCCGTTAAGGGTCCGCTCACGCCGTTAAGGTCGCGTGAGAGACCACGGCGAGCGCGACCGCGCTGGTGATCATGGAGCCATGCGCGTATCCGACGTCCTCGAGCGTCAACGGTCCGCGGTGATCGCGGCTGCGGCCGCTGTCCCCGCACTGGCGTGCGCCGCGATCGCGCCTTTCCGCGACAGCTTCGCCAACACCAACGCCGCCCTGGTGCTCGTCCTGCTCGTGGTCGCGGCCGCCGCGACCGGCATCCGCACCGCCGGCGTCGTCGCCGCGCTGTCCGGCGCCACCTGGTTCGACTTCTTCCTCACCCAGCCGTACCAGCGGCTCACCATCACCAACCGCGCCGACATCGAGACCGCGGCACTACTCGTGCTGGTCGGGCTCGCCGTCACCGAGGTCGCGCTGTGGGGACGGCGCGAGCAGGCGAGGGCGAGCCGCCAGCAGGGCTATCTCGACGGCGTGGTGCGGACCGCCGGCATCGTGGCCGCGGGCAGCTCACACATCGAGCCGCTGATCCAGCACGTGGCCGGCCAGCTGGTCGACGTGCTCGGCATCGACGACTGCCAGTTCGACAGCAACACCCGCGAGGTGTCGCCGGCCGTGATGGTGCGCGACGGCACCGTCGTCCAACTCGGCCACGACGTGGACGTCGACCACCACGGCATGCCGACGGACTCCGAGATCGAGCTGCGGGTCCAGCATGGCGGCATCACCTACGGCCGCTTCCTCCTGGTCGCGGCCACTCGGATCGTGCGGCCGTCCCTCGCGCAGCGCCAGGTCGCCGTCGCGCTCGCCGACCAGGTCGGCGCCGCACTGGCCACCCAGAACGAGATCCGCTAGTCCAGCGGCCTCAGCTCATCGGCGTACGACACCGAGACCCGGCGCAGCACGCCGCCGGCGACCGAGTACTGCCCCATCCGCCACAGCGGCGGGCTGTACGCGTGCACCGAGACACTGCCCGCGTCCCGACCGGTCAGCCGGTGGATGTGGTCCGGCCCGAACCCGAAGACGGACCCCGCCGCCACCTCGGTCTCGACCGGCTCGTTGCCCAGGGCAAGGTTGTGCTCGACCAGCGCGCCCCGCGCGACGGCGACCGCGCCGGACGACACGTCGTGGTCGTGCCAGCCGGTGTCGTTGACCGGCGTCCAGCAGATCAGCCAGACGTCGACGTACGCGTCGCGGTGCAGCGACACGAACACCCGCTCCTCGTCGCTGAACACGACATGCCGCTCCCACAGCTCGGGCCGGGCCGCGACCGATGCGGTCAGCTCGGCCAGCTCGGCGGCGTCCAGGTCCCGAGCCGGGAGCGTGTCGAGGGTGAGACACTCGCCCAGCTCCCCGAGCCGGCCGGCGTTGCGCGCCGGTACGTCGAAAGCCTGTGTCGTCACGTCACTCCCTTCCCAAGAGTCGATGAGGATTGGTACGACGGATCGCCGCCGCTGCCGTCTCGCCCAGCCGCAGGTCGGTCCCGTCCGCGTACGGGCGGTCCGTCCCGTGCACGACCTGGTCGATGCCGAGCACCCGGACGACCGCGTCGATCGCCTGCGGGCCGTAGCCGGAGGTGTCGACGTACAGGTCCGGGTCGATCGTGCCGAGCGCGCCGCCGCGCGCGACCAGCCGTTCGTGGTGCACCGGCGCGAGCCCGGCCGCGCCGGCGAAGCAGATCCGCAGGCCGGGGAACGCGCGGCGGCCGCCGTACGCGTGCCACGCCCACCAGGCCGCCTGCAGCTGCGCGGTGTAGTCCACGACCGGCGCCCACCACCCCGGCAGCGCGGCCCCGGCCACCGCCGCGCCGGGGTGCACCAGCACCGGCCGGCCCGCGTTCCGCGCCAGCTCGAGCACCTCGCCCAGCGACTCCCAGCCGGCCGGCCTCGCCAGCGCGTCCGCGGGGAGCTGCACGCCGGCGAAGCCGCTCGCCAGCAACCCCCGCAGCGCGGCGAGGTCCGGCTCGGGCAACCGCGGTGACGCCCAGGCGCCGAACGGCTCCGGCAGGTCGGCGGCCCCCGCGTGCCAGACGTCCAGCAACGCGGGATCGGCCAGCCGCTCGATGCCGAGCGGGCTCGACAGCGACACCAGCGCCAGCTCGGTCCCGGCATCACGTTCGGCCGCCTGCCGCTTGTCCACCGCGT
>DASXRB010000795.1:0-2907 GCA_036506875.1 Kribbellaceae bacterium
GGCGACACGCCGGGTCGGAAGGGCCCGATGAGCGGAAGGGAGGGGGTCAGTCCCAGAAGAGGCGGTCGACCACCTGGCGGGAGCGGCGGGTCAGGCGGCGGTAGTCGTCGGTGAAGCGGCCGGCTTCGCCGGCGGGGTAGCCGAGGACGTGGGCCACGGCGGTGAGCTCGCGGGGTTCGCGGGGCAGGGAGTTTCCGGGACGGCCGCGGACGAGCATGACGGCGTTGCGGATCCGGGTGGCCATCCGCCAGGCCTGGGCGAGCGCTTCGCCGTCGGACTGCTCCATCAGACCGGCCGCGACAGCGGCACGCAGCGCCGGGAGGGTGCCGGTGGTGCGCAGGCCTTCGACGCGGTGGGCCTCGCGGAGCTGGAGCAGCTGGACGGTCCACTCGACGTCGGCCAGACCGCCGCGGCCGAGCTTGGTGTGGGTCGCCGGGTCGGCGCCGCGCGGGAGGCGCTCGGCGTCCACCCGGGCCTTGATCCGGCGGATCTCGATCACGTCGTCGGCCGCGACTCCCCCGGCCGGGTACCGCAGCGGGTCGATCAGCTCGGTGAACGCGGCGCGCAGCTCCGGGTCCCCGACCAGCGCGTCCGCCCGGAGCAGCGCCTGCGCCTCCCAGACCGCCGACCAGCGCTGGTAGTAGGACCGGTACGACGCCAGCGTGCGCACCAGCGGGCCCTGCCGGCCCTCGGGACGCAGGTCCGCGTCGACGATCAGCGCCGGATCCGCGCCGGGCTGCGCGAGCAGCCGTCGTACCTCTCCGGCCACCGCCATCGCGAAGTCGGTCGCCGCTCGCTCCTCCGCGCCCGGGACCGGGTCGTGCACGAACATCACGTCCGCGTCGCTGCCGTAGCCGAGCTCGTGCCCGCCGAACCGCCCCATCGCGACGATCGCGATCCGGGTCGGCGGCGCGCCGCCGACCCGGGTCGCGGCCACGGTCCGCTCGGCCACCTCCAGGGTCGCCGTGAGGGTCGCCACGGTGATGTGGGTGAGCGACGTTCCGACGCCCTCGACGTCGAGCAGCCCCGCCAGATCGGCCGCGGCCGTGCGGAACAGCTCCCGGCGTCGTACCGCCCGGATCCCCGCCACCGCGGACGCCGCGTCGTCGTGGCGGCGGCCGGCGGCGGTCATCTCCCCGCGCAACGCGTCCAGCCCGCGCGGGACGAGCTCGTTGTCGTCGGCAAGCATCGCGCAGGCCTCGGGGGCGCGCTGCAGCAGCTCGACGGCGTACCGCCCGGTGCCGAGCAGGTGCGCCAGCCGCTCGGCCGACGCGGTCTCGTCGCGCAGCTGCCGCAGGTACCACGGGGTCGCGCCGAGGGTGTCGGAGATCTTGCGGAACGCCAGCAGCCCCTCGTCCGGGTCCGGCGCCTCGGCGAACCAGCCGAGCATCGCGGGCAGCAGCGCCCGCTGCAGCGCCGCCCGCCGGCTCACGCCCGCCGACAACGCCTCGATCTGGCGCAGCGCCTGCGCCGGGTCGACGTACCCGAGCGCGGTCAGCCGCTGCTTGGCCGCCTCCGGCGTCAGCCGCGCCTCCTCCCCCGGGATCCGCGCCACCGCCGCCAGCAGCGGCCGGTAGAACAGCTTCTCGTGCAGCCGCCGTACCTCCAGCGCGTGCCGCTTCCAGGTCGCGGTCAGCTCGGCGACCGGGTCGGTGGTGAACCCGAGCGAGCGCCCCAGCCGCCGCAGGTCGGCCTCCGCGGCCGGGACGTGGTGGGTACGACGCAACCGGTACAGCTGGATGCGGTGCTCCATCGAGCGCAGGAACCGGTACGCGTCCGCCAGGGTCGCGCCGTCCGTGCGGCCGACGTACCCGTGCCGGGTGAGGTACTCCAGCGCGACCAGGGTGTTGCCGCTGCGCACCTTCTCGTCGCTGCGGCCGTGCACCAGCTGCAGCAGCTGGACGGCGAACTCGACGTCGCGCAGCCCGCCGCGGCCGAGCTTGAGCTGGCGTTCCGCCTCGGCGGGCGGGATGTGGTCGATGACCCGGCGGCGCATCGCCTGCACGTCGCCGACGAAGCCCTCCCTATCGGCCGCGGACCAGACCAGCGGCGCGATCGCCTCGGCGTACCGGCGGCCGAGCTCGGGGTCCCCCGCCACCGGCCGGGCCTTCAGCAACGCCTGGAACTCCCAGGTCTTGGCCCAGCGGCGGTAGTACGCGAGGTGGCTGTCCAGCGTGCGCACCAGCGGACCGGCCTTGCCCTCCGGGCGCAACGCGGCGTCGACGGGCCACAGGGTGCCCGCCGCGGTGTGGTCGGAGCAGATCCGCATCGTGGCCGCGGCGAGCTGGGTCGCGGTCCGCAGCGCCGGCTCCTCGGGCTCGCCGTCCAGCGGCTCGGCGACGAACAGCACGTCCACATCGCTGACGTAGTTGAGCTCCCGGCCACCACACTTGCCCATGGCAACGATCGCGAGCCGGCAGCCGGGCGCGCCGGGCGGCAGGCCGCGGCGGGCGATCTCCAGCGCCGCCTGCAGCGCGCCGGCGGCCAGGTCGGCCAGCACCGCGGCCACCTCGTCGACGAGCAGCCCCTCGGCCAGGTCGCGCGCGGCCAGCCGCAGCAGCAGCCGCCGGTACTCGACCCGCAGCGCGTCCACCGGCCGCTCGGCGTCGACCGCCCGGGCCAGGCTCGCGACGACGTCGTCCGCGCTCGGCCGGGCCGCGGCCAGCGCCGGGTCGGCCAGGTCGTACCAGTGCCGCGGGTGCTGGCCGAGGTGCCGCCCGAGCGCCTCGCTGGCGCCCAGGACGGCGGTCAGCCGGTGCCGGAAGTCCGGGTCCAGCTCCAGGGTGCGTGCGAACGCGTCCAGGTCGTGCCCGCCGCGCTCGATCGCCTCGACCATGCCCAGCAGCCCGGCCAGCGCGAGGTCCGGGTCGGCGGACGCGGACAGCGCGGCGACCAGGTCGTCGGTGA
>DASXRB010000796.1:0-5976 GCA_036506875.1 Kribbellaceae bacterium
CATCATCGACCGCATCCGGCAGGCTCGCCAGCCGCTCCACCCACGCCGTCAACTCCGCCACCACCCCGCACCGCCCGGCCGCCGCACCCGCCGCGCCCGCCGACCCGACCGGCCCGGCCACCACCGCACCCGACGCCACGAACCCGTCGCGCCGGTCCGCGGGCACGGCCGGCCCGGCCGCCACACCCGCAGGCGCGGCGGCCGGACCAACCGGCGGCGTCGACAGTGGCTCGCTCACGCATTCGAATCTAGATCACCCCTCCGACAGTTTTTGATCGGCGACAAGGCGACCAACCGGCTGCCTCCAGATCGACCGGCGCCGATGGCCGGCCTTCGCCGACGGCCACGCGTCGCGCTCGTCGTACCGCGATCACGTCGGACACCTGACGGAGGACGCGGGCCGCGCACTGCTGGGATGACCGCAGCGGCGATGTTCGTACGACCTTCCTCGATGTCGGGCCGGCTCGGCCGCTCCGTATCGTGTTCGCAGTACCCAGGCGGAGGGAGGACGCGGTGGCGTCGGGTGGTTCTGCGGTCGAGCCGGTGGACGGTCACTTCCTCGACGCCGTACGACGCCTCGAGCGCGATCCGCACCATGCCCCGCGGATCGGCGACGAGCTGCTCCTGGAGCTGTTCGACGCGCAGGTCGGCAGCCGGCACCTCGACCTGGCTGCCCGCGAGCTGCGCGCCCGGGGGCAGGGGTTCTACACGATCGGGTCCTCGGGTCACGAGAGCAACGCGGCCGTCGCCGCGGCGCTGCGACCGACCGACCCCGCACTGCTGCACTACCGCTCCGGCGGCTTCTACCTCCAGCGCGCGAGCCAGGCCGGTCACGGCAAAGCCATGTACGACGTCCTGCTGGGCGTGGTCGCCGCCACGGACGAGCCGATCGCGGGCGGCCGGCACAAGGTGTTCGGCCATCACGACCTGGCCGTGATCCCGCAGACCTCGACGATCGCGTCACACCTGCCGCGCGCACTCGGCGTCGCCTTCTCCATCACCCGCGCGGCCAAGCTCGGCAGCGCCTGCGCGTGGCCCGAGGACGCGTTGACGGTCTGCAGCTTCGGTGACGCCTCCCTCAACCACTCCACCGCGACCGGCGCGATCAACGCCGCCTGCCACACGTCGTACCAGGGCATCCCGCTGCCCCTGCTGCTGGTCTGCGAGGACAACGGCATCGGCATCAGCGTCCGCACGCCGCAGGGCTGGGTCGAGCGGACGTACCGCGACCGCCCCGGCCTCCCGTACTTCGTTGCCGACGGCACCGATATCGAGGAGGTGTACGACGTCGCCGCCGCGGCGGCCGAGCTGGTCCGCACCAGGAAGCGGCCCGCGTTCCTGCACCTGCGGACGGTCCGGCTGATGGGACACGCGGGCTCCGACGTGGAGGCGTCGTACCGCTCACCCGCCGAGCTCGCGGCCGACCTGGACCGCGACCCGCTGCTCGGCACCGCGCGCGCGATCGTCAGCCGCGGGCTGCTCGACGCGAGCGCCGTCGCCGAGCTGTACGAGGCCAAGCGGGCCGAGGTGCGCGCGATCGCGGACGAGGTGGCGACCCGGCCGCGGCTGGCGTCGGCCGCGGAGGTGATGGAGCCGCTGCCGACGGCACCGGCCCGGACGGCGCCGGCCCGGACCGCGCCGCTGCGGCCGCGCCGCGCGACGCCCGCACCGGAACAGGCTCGGATCACCGGTCAACCGCAGGCGCCCACCATGACCGTTGCCCAGGGCATCAACAACGCCCTGAGCGACATCCTCACGACCTACCCGCAGGCGATGCTGTTCGGTGAGGACGTCGCGCGCAAGGGTGGTGTGTACGGCGTCACCCGCGGCCTGCTCAAGAAGCACGGCGCCGCGCGGGTCTTCGACACCCTCCTCGACGAGCAGTCGGTCCTCGGTCTCGCGCTCGGCGCCGGCGTCTCCGGGCTGCTGCCGATCCCGGAGATCCAGTACCTCGCGTATCTGCACAACGCCGAGGACCAGCTGCGCGGCGAGGCCGCGACCCTGCCGTTCTTCTCCCAGGGCCAGTACCGCAACCCGATGGTCGTGCGCGTCGCGGCGTACGGCTACCAGAAGGGCTTCGGCGGCCACTTCCACAACGACAACGCGCTCGGCGTCCTCCGGGACATCCCCGGTCTGGTGATCGCCTCACCAGCCCGGCCGGACGACGCCGCCGCGATGCTGCGTACCTGCGCCGCACAGGCTGTCGCCGAGGGCACCGTCTCGGTCTTCCTCGAGCCGATCGCGCTGTACCACCAGCGCGACCTGTACGACGACGGGGACGGCGGCTGGCTGGCGCCCGACGACGCGACCGTGCCGGTCGGCGCGGCCCGGACGTACGGCGAGGGCCGGGACCTGACGATCGTGACCTTCGGCAACGGCCTGTACCTGAGCCTGCGGGCGGCCCGGCGGCTCGAGCGGCGGGGGATCGCCGTACGCGTCGTCGACCTGCGCTGGCTGGCGCCGCTGCCGTACGGCGACCTCCTGCGCGAGGCGAACGCGACCGGGACCGTGCTGGTCGTCGACGAGACCCGGCGCACCGGCGGCGTGTCCGAGGGCGTGGTGACCGCGCTCGTCGACGCCGGGTACGACGGCCGGCTGGCGCGGGTCGCGAGCGAGGACAGCTTCGTCCCGCTCGGCGAGGCCGCCCGGCACGTGCTCGTCTCGGAGCAGCAGATCGAGACCGCCGCCACCGCGCTCCTCGAGCGGCGCGCGCCGCAGCGCCGGCTGCGGTTCCCCGGCCGGACGTGAATGGCAGCCGGTCAAGAGCCGGATCCCGGCAGGATGTGACATCGGGATTCGTCTTCCCACGGCAGGGCGCGGACGCCACACTGGTGGGCAGCAGCCGTTGGGGGGTCCGGTGGCTGTGGGCGGGGGGCAGTCACCATGAGGGATGTGCTGGCGCGCGACTACGCGCGCCTTGTCGACCTGGGCCAGGCGGACGCGGTGCTCGCGTCCGCCGCCGAGCTCGGGGACGAAGACGACGAACGGATTCTCACGGCGGTGGCGTACGCCCGGCTGATGCACGGCGACTGGCCTGGCGCGTTGCCGCTGTTCGACCGCGCCGCGGAACAGAGTGCGGGCGGGTCGCTGCCGCCCGGGCTGGCCTGGCGGATGGGCCTGGCGCACTACCTGCGCGGCGAGCTGGACGCGGCTGAGGCGATCTTCGACCGCGGCCGGACCGACGACCGGGAGCCAGCCGGCGATCGCACCGAGGACGACCTCGCCGACGAGGCGATCCTGCTGTCCTGGGTGGCGTCGGCGCGCTGGGGCCGGGGACGGTACGACGAGGCCGCGCCGATCGTGCAGCGCGCCGAGGATCTGGCCCGGCGCAGCGGTGACCCGCGCGCCGTCGCCGCCACCCAGACGGTGCTGACCATGGTGGCCGCCGCGGACGGCGACCGGTGCCGGATGGACTCGCACCACCGGGCTGCCCTGGAGGCCGCGCGCCGGTCCGGTGACGTCTGCGCCCAGCTGCGGGTGCACACGAACCGCGCCGACCACCTCACCGAGCAGGGCCGCGCGCACGAGGCGGTCCGCGAGCTGGAGACCGCGCTGGCGATCGGCGACCAGCACGGATACGTCGTCTACCGCGCGATCGCGCTCAACAACCAGGGCGAAGCCTACGGCTGCCTCGGCCGGTACGACGCCGCGGTCGACAGCTTCCTCGCCGCCCGCGAGGCGTTCCAGGCGATGGGCTCGCGCAACGTGGCCTACCCGCTGGCCGGGCTGGGCCGGATCCACCGTGCCCGCGGCGAGGCGGCCCGGGCCCGGGCGACGCTGACCGAGGCGGTCGATCAGGGCGATCGGGTCGGCAACCGCCAGGGCCTGGTGAGCGCGCTGGCCGGCCTCGCCCGGGTCCGGGCTGCCGACGACCTGGACGCGGCCGAGGCCCTCGCGCACCGGGCGGTGGAGCTCGGCGAGGGTCCCCGGCACGCGGAGGCCCTGCTGGCCAGGGGCTGGATCGCGCTGCAACGCGGCGACAGCCGGACCGCGGCCCGGGACGCGGCGGCCGCCGCGGACGTCGCCCGGTCGCGGCGCGACGAGGCCGCGCTGGCGGAGTCGCTGGAGCTCCAGGCCTGCGCCGGCTCGCGCACCCAGGACACCGACCTGGCCGACGCCGCCGCGCTGTGGCAGGACCTCGGCAACGCGCTCGGCGCCGCCCGCGCGCGGCTGCTCGCCGCGCACCTGTCGGGTGACCGGTCCGGGACGGCGGCGGCCGCGACCCGGCTCCGCGAGCTCGGCGTCCGGCTGCCCTGGGCCGGGATCGCGGACGGCCTGGCCCTGGTACCCGTCGGCCGCGGTGTGCGGATCCAGGCGCTCGGCCTGTTCCGGGTGCTGCGCGACGGCGTCGCGGTGCCGCCCACCGCCTGGCAGTCGAAGAAGGCCCGCGACCTGCTCAAGATCCTGGTCGCCCGGCGCGGCCGGCCCGCCACCCGCGAGGAGCTGATCGGACTGCTCTGGTCCGACGACGACTCGGCGAACGCGTCCAACCGGCTGTCGGTGCTGCTCAGCACCCTGCGCGCGGTGCTCGACCCGGCCGCGCTGGTCACCGACCGCTGCACGGTGCGGCTGGACCTCGAGGTGGTGGAGACCGACGTCGAGTGCTTCGCCGCCCGGGCCGCGCAGGCACTCGACGCCTGGCGGCGGGACGTGCCCGGCGCGACCGAGCTGCTGGCGCGCGCCGAGGCGTCGTACACGGGCGACTTCTGCGAGGAGGACGTCTACGAACCGTGGGCGGAGCAGCTGCGCGAGGAGCTGCGGGCGCTGCATCTGGCCGTCGTACGCGCGCTTGCGGAGGCTGCGCGGGCGGACGGCGAGGTGGACGGGGCGGTGCGGTGGCTGCTGGCGGTGCTGCGGCACGACCCGTACGACGAACCGGCGCACCTGGGGCTGATCGACGTACTGCACACGGCGGGGAGGTACGGCGACGCGCGGCGGCACTACCACGCGTACACCGAACGGATGGCCGAGATCGGGGTGCCGGCGGCACCGTTCCCGATCTCGGCCACCCGGGCCTACGTCAGCTGAGTGTCACTCGCAGCTGGCGTCGTGGTTCTCGGTGAAGCACTTGTCACCCGTGCCCGCGCCGCCGGAACCGAAGTCGGTGCCGTTGCCGCCGAACAGCAGGTCGTTGTTGCCGCCGAGGCCGAACAGCGAGTCGTTGCCGTTGAGGCCCTGCAGGATGTTGGTGGCGTTGCTGCCGATCAGCAGGTCGTTGCCGTTGCCGCCGATCACGTTCTCGACGTCGCTCACGACGTTGTCCTGCTCGCCCGATTGGCCATCGTTGGCGGCGTTGTCGAGCCGGACGGAGACGCTCGCCGTGCGGGCGGCGTACGTCGTGGTGTCGACGCCGGTGCCGCCGAACATCAGGTCGCGGCCGAACCCGCCGTCGATGAAGTCGTTGCCGCCGAGCGCGCTGATCGTGTCGTTGCCGTTGAGGCCGCGGATGATGTTGTTCGACGCGCTGCCGATCAGCAGGTCGTTGGCCTGCCCACCGTTGATGACCTCCAGGTCGGAGTGGGCGTTGTCGGCCTCACCGGACTGGCCGTCGTTCGCCGCGTTGTCCAGCCGGACGCTCACCGCGGCCACCCGGCTCGCGTAGTTGACCGTGTCGAACCCGGCGCCGCCGAACATGTTGTCCGCGCCGAACCCGCCGTCGACGAAGTCGTTGCCGTTGCCGGCGCTGATCGTGTCATTGCCGCCGAGGCCGCTGATCACGTTGTTGGCGGCGCTGCCGATCAGCAGGTCGTTGCCGTTGCCACCGGTGATGTTCTCGACGTCGTTCAGGACGTTGTCCTGCTCGCCGCCCTGGCCGTCGTTCGCGCTGTTGTCGAGCGCCACGACCACCGCGGCCGCCCGGTTCGCATAGCTCGCGCTGTCGATGCCGGAGCTGCCGCTGACGACGTCGCGGCCGGTGCCCACCAGCGCGAAGTCGTTACCCGTGCCGAGGAGGACCAGCTGGTTGCCCGGTCCGTC
>DASXRB010000797.1:0-2372 GCA_036506875.1 Kribbellaceae bacterium
TGACCGATCCGTTGGTGGTGAACGCATGGGGGCTGGCGCTTTCTCCGACCAGCCCGCTGTGGGTCGCGAACAACGGCACGGGCACGGCCACGCTCTACCGTGGCGGCGCGGGCGGCGCGGGCGGCACGGCGGTTACCAAGGTGCCGCTCGAAGTCACCGTCAGTGGCGGCGCGCCCACCGGCCAGGCGTTCAACGACACCTCGTCGTTCGTGGTCAGCGGGCCGGCGGGATCGGGGCCGGCGCGGTTCTTGTTCGTCAGCGAAGGTGGTGACGTCACCGGGTGGAGCCCGCAGGCGGACCCGACGACAGCGGTTGTCGCCGCGCACACCGAGGGTGCGATCTACAAGGGCCTCGCGCTGGTTCACCACGCGTCCGGTCCTCGACTGCTGGCGGCCGACTTCCACCACGCACGGATCGATGTCTTCGACGCCGCGTTCCATCCCGTCACCGATCCGACCGCGTTCGCCGACCCCGAGCTGCCCGCCGGCTACGCGCCCTTCAACGTGTTCACCACCGGTGATTTCGTCTATGTGGCGTACGCCAAGCAGGACGCCGACGCCGAGGACGAGGTGGCCGGGCACGGCTTCGGGTTCGTCGACCGCTTCGACCTGTCCGGGCACGGCGTGCACCGGGTGGCCAGTCACGGCAACCTGAACGCGCCATGGGGTATGGCGATCGCTCCCGCCAGCTTCGGGCCGTACGCCGGCACGCTGCTGGTCGGCAACTTCGGCGACGGCCGCATCGGCGTGTACTCCGGGGACGAGTTCCTGGGACAGCTGCGCGATCGCGACAACCGTCTGATCGCGATCGACGGGCTGTGGGCGCTGCTGCCCGGCACCGCGACCAGCGGCGGCACCGACGCCCTGTGGTTCAGCGCCGGCATCGACGACGAGCAACACGGACTGGTCGGCCTGATCCGCCGGGCCAGCTGACCGGTGTGTCTTGACGTGATCGCGGAGCTGCGACGACCATGCCCGCATGGGCAGCGCGGCTGCTGACGGCGGGACGGGTTCCACGGTGCGGTCGTCGCCCTGGTCGGGCCGAACGGGGCAGGCACGACCACGACAGTGGAGATCCTCGAAGGGGATCTGTAACGCGACGGCGGTGAGGTGGTCGTACTCGGCCTCGACCCTGGGCGGCAGCGGACGAGGTTGAAATCCCGGATCGGGACGTAGGCGGAGAGCCGATCATCGGACATGGGGACATCGATGGAACCGAGTTCGTCCAAGCCGGAACAGACCTTCGTGGAGGAGCTGCGCCGGCGCCGCGCCGAGCTGCGCGAGTCGATGAGTGCGCTGGAACTCGCGTTGGCGGGCCCCGCGCCCGAAGATCAGGCGCGCTGGGCTGAACGCGTCCGCGTCGCGCTCGTAGAACTCTCCGCCGACTTCGGTGAGCACGTCGACATCACTGAGGGTCCCGGCGGGCTGTACGGCGAGCTCCTCCAGGCGGCGCCGCGACTGTCCGGTTCGGTAGCTCGCCTCACCCGCGAGCACGCTCTGATCAGAGGTCTGGTCGACGACCTGCTGGAACGTGTCAGCCCACCGGGAGCCAACGAGGACGTGGACAGAGTTCGTGACCTCGGCACGGCGCTGCTCGGAAGGCTTCTGCGCCACCGCCAGCGCGGCTCGGATCTGGTCTACGAGGCCTTCCAGATCGACATCGGGGGCGAGACCTGAACGGTTCGAGCGGTCGGCAGCCAAACGGCCTGCCACGCTGCCGCGAACGGTGACCGGGCGGCTCGGCAAGGAACGACGGGTAGGCATCGTGCGGCCGGCAGTGCACGATGACCCACGTGGGGATCCGATTCGGCGAGTGCGAGCTCACGGTCGAACGGCTCGAGCTGCGCCGTGCGGATCAGGTTGTGGCGATCGAGCCGCAGGTCTTCGACGTACTGGCCTATCTGCTGCGTCACCGCGAGCGGGTGGTGCCGAAGACGGAGCTCCTCGACGAGATCTGGGGTGACAGGTTCGTCTCCGACTCGGCGCTGACCAGCCGGATCAAGTCGGCTCGGCGGGCCGTCGGTGATACCGGCCGGGACCAGCGGATCATCAAGACGATCCACGGCCGCGGCTACCAGTTCGTCGCCGACGTGGTCGAGACACCGACGCACCACACCGCCACCCCGGACGGCACGACACCGGCGCACCGGGTGCTCCAGGCAGTCGGCGACGTCGCCGCCGGCAGGGGCGCGGCGATCCAGATCACCGGCGACTCCGGAGCTGGAAAGACGGACCTTCTCCATCAACTGGCGGAGGCCGCCCGATCCCGGGCACTGGCCGTCGGACTGTCCGCGCCGTCGCCGGCCGGCAGCAGCCCGTACACCTGCGTCGCCGAAGCTCTCGACGAGATGGTCCAGCGGCGCCCCGGTCTGC
>DASXRB010000798.1:0-3542 GCA_036506875.1 Kribbellaceae bacterium
GACCCGGCGACGGTGTTCGACCTCCGCCCGCTGGCCGGTGCGGACGTCGGGCCGTTCCGGCTGGAGGCGTTCGAGCTGCCGCACCACGTGCCGAACCTCGGGGTGCGGCTGACGGCGCCCGGCGTGACCGTCGCGTACACCGGTGACACCGGGCCGTCGGAACGCCTCGCGGACCTCGCGCGGGACGCGGACCTGTGGGCTCGCGGTCGAGCTTTGAGCCGGCCAGGCTCCCGGCGGGAGCGGGCTGCGAGGATGTGCCCTACGTCACGTCGCGGGATCGGCCGGCCGCCGATGATTCCGCGGCGGCGCGACTGTCTCCATGGCTGTACGCACCGAACCGAGCAAGAGGAGCGAGCACCATGCGCATCACTGTCACCGAGTTCATCAGCCTGGACGGCGTCGTACAGGCGCCGGGTGGAGCCGAGGAGGACACCGACGGTGGCTTCGCCCACGGCGGCTGGTCGCACCCGTTCTTCGACCCGGAGGTCGTCGGCGGTGCCTGGGACGACGCGCTGAGCACGGCGGACGCGTTGCTGTTCGGCCGCCGTACCTGGCAGACGATGGCGGCGGCCTGGCCCGAGCGGGCCGGCGACCCGTTCGCCGACCGGATGAACGCCATCCCGAAGTACGTCGTGTCCGAGTCGCTGGCCGACGACGAGCTGACCTGGAACACGACGCGGATCCCGGGCGCGGATGCCGTCGCGCGCCTCCGCGAGCTGCGCGCGACCGACGGCGGCGACCTGGCGGTGATGGGGAGTCCGGCGCTGGTGCGCACGCTGCTGAGCGAGGGGCTGGTCGATGAGCTCCGGCTGATCGTGATGCCGGTGGTCCTCGGCGGCGGGAAGACGATCTTCCCCGGCGACGGTGCGCTGCGCGCGTTCGAGCTGGTCTCCACCGCCACGAACGCCGCGGGCACGAACGTGTGCACCTACCGCCCGGCCGCCGGCTAGGCGTGTGCCGCAGGACACTCACCCCGGCCTTGGCGCGTAGCGGGCGGCCCGACCAGACTCGGAACCAGAGCAGCGCCGTCGAGACGAGAGGTCTGTGGCATGAGCGGGTACCGCGAGACGTTCGAGGCGAGCCTGTCCGACCCGGCCGGGTTCTGGGGCGAGCAGGCGGGCCTGGTGGACTGGTTCACCGCGCCCCGGCAGGTGCTTGACGACAGCCGGGCGCCGTACTTCTACGGCTGGTACCCCGACGGAGTGCTGAACACCTGCTACAACGCGCTCGACCGGCACGTGATCGCCGGGCGCGGTGACCAGGCGGCGCTGATCTACGACAGCCCGGTCACCTCGACCAAGCGGACCTTCACGTACGCCGAGCTGCTGGAGCGCGTCGGTGCCTTCGCCGGCGCGCTCCAGCAGCTGGATGTCACCGCGGGTGACCGGGTGCTGATCTACATGCCGATGGTGCCCGAGGCCGTGATCGCGATGCTGGCCTGCGCCCGGATCGGCGCGGTGCACTCGGTGGTGTTCGGCGGGTTCGCCCCGGCCGAGCTCGCCGTACGCATCGACGACGCGCAGCCGAAGGTGATCGTCAGCGCGTCCTGCGGGATCGAGCCGACCCGGCTGATCGAGTACAAGCCCCTGCTGGACAAGGCGATCGAGCTCAGCTCGCACACGCCGCAGGCGTGCGTCGTACTCCAGCGCCCGCAGGCCGAGGCGTCGATGACCGAGGGGCGCGACATCGACTTCGGGGTCGCGATGAGGGCCGGCGCGGCCGCGCCCGCGCCGTGCGCGAAGGTCGCCGCCACGGATCCGCTGTACGTCCTCTACACGTCCGGGACGACCGGCAAGCCGAAGGGGATCGTGCGCGACAACGGCGGGCACGCGGTGGCGATGGCCTGGTCGCTGGCGAACATCTACGACATCCACCCCGGCCAGGTGTGGTGGGCGGCGTCCGACGTCGGCTGGGTGGTCGGGCACTCGTACATCGTGTACGCGCCCCTGATCTGCGGCGCGACCACGGTTCTCTATGAGGGCAAACCGGTCGGCACGCCGGACGCCGGCGCGTTCTGGCGGGTCATCGCCGAGCACCGGGTCGAGGGTCTGTTCACCGCGCCGACCGCGTTCCGGGCGATCAAGAAGGAGGACCCGGAGGCCGCGTTGCTGGCGTCGTACGACGTGAGCTCGCTGCGCAACCTGTTCCTGGCGGGGGAGCGGCTGGACCCGGACACCTACGAGTGGGCGACCTCCGTGCTCGGCGTGCCGGTTGTGGACAACTGGTGGCAGACCGAGACCGGGTGGCCGATCGCGGGCAACCCGCGCGGGCTGGAGCCGCTGCCGCTGAAGCCGGGGTCGCCGTCGGTGCCGGTCCCGGGGTACGACGTGCGGGTGCTGGACGAGCGTGGCGAGGAGGTTGCCGCGGGCAACGAGGGGGCGATCTGCCTGAAGCTGCCGCTGCCGCCGGGGACGCTGCCGACGCTGTGGCGCGACGACGAGCGGTACGTCGCGTCGTACCTGACCGCGTTCGAGGGGTACTACCTGACCGGCGACGGCGGGTACGTCGACTCCGACGGCTATCTGTATGTCATGGGGCGGACGGACGACGTGATCAACGTGGCCGGGCACCGGCTGTCGACCGGCTCGATGGAGGCGGTGCTGGCGCAGCATCCGGCCGTCGCCGAGTGTGCGGTGATCGGCGCGGCCGACGCGCTGAAGGGCCAGGTGCCGCGCGGCTTCGTGGTCCTGAAGGCGGGGGTCACCGACGACCACGACACGGTCGCCGGCGAGCTGGTGGCGATGGTCCGCGACCAGATCGGTGCCGTCGCGGCGCTGCGCGACGTCCGGGTCGTCGACGCGCTGCCCAAGACCCGCTCCGGCAAGATCCTGCGCAAGACCATGCGCGAGATCGCCGACGGCCGCACCGCCGCCGTCCCCTCCACCATCGAGGACGCCGCCGTCCTCGACCGCCTCCGCCCGGCCCTGCGACCCGACTAGGAGGGTGCTGAGTCGAGGCCTGACCGCCCCAACCCCGCACTCTCACCGCTTGACCCCCACCACGACCAGCGCGACGATCAATCACGGCGGGCAGGGCGAACTCGTCGTGGCACCCTCGAGTGCCCACCAACCATGCCGCACAGACGGCCATTGAGTCCCCTGCCCGTCATCACCACCAGACCGACGGCCCACGCGACGCGTTCTTCAGCACCCTCCTAGGCATCTCGCGGTGGGTGCTGTTGCCTGTGATGCTGGCCTCGGTCTCACCAGACCCTGGGGCACTGCGTCGTCCTCACCCCAGCCGCCTGCGGCCCTCATCAGCCGCTGACGTCGCCTGTCCTTGGCCAGGATCGACCGTGCCTGGCTCGGTGCACATCATCGATTCGATTCACTAAGCCGCCAAGATGGTTGCCGACCACAACTGATTCGTGCGCCGTGACAGGCACTCGCGGTATGACGATCGCGGTGTCAACCGCAGACCGGGCTGCCGCGCGACGGCGGCACCGCGAGGCGTTCGCTGAGAGCGAACCGGGCCGATTTCCCTTTGAAACAACGGAAACTGTCCGGTCGGGTTGGTAGAGTCGATCACATGTTCGACGGCGA
>DASXRB010000799.1:0-4714 GCA_036506875.1 Kribbellaceae bacterium
GTGCGGAACGCCTGCTTGGCCTTGCCGAAGGCCTGCCCGAGCACGTCGCCGGCGCTGTCGGCCGCCTCATACAGCGGGCGGGTGACGACCGGGTCCAGGCCCAGGTCGGTGTCGATCTGCTCGGCGAACTGCGCCAGCGCGTCACCGATCCGCGGCCACGCCGCCGCGAACGCGCCCAGCAGCTCATCGAACTGCATGGCGTCGGTGATCTCCATGTCCGAGATCCGCTGCGCGGCCCGGACCAGGTTGTGGACCTCGTTGGTCATGCCGTTACTCCTGCTCCAGTAGCGGGCCGCTCGTTCGGCCCTGGTGGTGTTCGGCGCCGACCCGCTGGTCGACGCCGCGTCGCGGACCGCGACGTCGCGGTCCGACGTCGTGGCGGTGCTCGAAATCGTGCTCGGGGTGCTGGCGGCCGCGGTCGCCTCCCGGGTCTTCCGGGCGGCGGCCAGGTGGGCCTGGTGCGCGGCGAGCTTGGCCGCGTACCCCTCGTCGGCCGCGCGGGCCTTGCGGGCCAGGGCCGCACCGTGCGGCTTGTCGGTCAACGTCGCGGCCGCGGCCGGCTTCGTCTCCGCCGACGACGCGGCCGGGACCGTCGTCGAGGCCTTCGCCGGCGGCTTGTCGGCCAGCTTCGCGAACAGCGCGCCGTGCGACCGCATGTGCGCGGCGAACTCGGCCTGGTCGTGCGTCGACCAGGTCGGGCACTCGCTGCACGTGTACGCCGGCCCGACCAGCGCCTTACGCGTCGACTTGGCGCCGACCCGGCGTGTCCGGAACTGCTCCACCGCCAGCACCGCGCGGCGGCCGCGGGTCTTGGCGTACCGGCCGGCGATCCCAACCGCCCGCCGGGTCGCCCGCCAGGTCCGGGTACCGGCCCACTTCGCGGCCGCCCGGATCCGCGCCTTGGTCTGCGGGCTCAGCTGACGCCGCCGGCGCGACGTCGGCCGTCGACGCGGCGTCGGCCCCAGGCCGGTCCTGCTGCGTGCCATGACTCAACCCGCCTTCCGGTAAGCGGCCGCCACGGCGGCGGCCTCGTCGATCGCGACCACGACCGGCCGGTCGTGGTCGCTGTAACCGGCCCGGTGCGCGAGCACCCTCACATCGGCGAGCGACGGCACCACCCCGGCGATTCCGCCGGAATCACCCGCCAAGTCCACGGCGTCGACCTGGTCGACGAGCGCGCGGCGCAGCTCGCGCGGGTCGCACCGATGCCGCGCGGCCGCCTTGTGCGCCAGTACGGGCCGCCGGTACAGCCGCGACCAACCGCAATCCGAGCAGTTCGCGCGGGCGCTCATGCCGCCACCGCCTCTCGCAGATCCCCCAGGTCGGCCGCCGCCGTGGCGATCGCTGCGGGGAACGCGACCGCGTCCGGCACCACGCCGGCGATGCAGTCCGCGCAGCGGCCCTCGTTCACCGACACGCAGTAGTCCTGCACTCGCGCGCACTGCCGGCAGGTGCGCCGGGCCGCCATCGCCTTGTTTAGTGCGTTCAGCTGCAACGGGGACGCCTTGCGCGAGGCCCGGGCGAGATCCAGCCGCCACAGCCAGGCCCAGGCCTGCCCGCCCTTCCAGGCCAGCGCGGCATGCGGTGCCTGCCCGCCCGGGCACATCCGCAGTGCCCGCAGCTGGCGGCGCGTGGCCAGCCCGGCCGGCGCCCACCCGAACCGGAACACCGGCATGTCGTCCCACAGCCAGCCGGTCACGACCCGGCCATCCCACAGCTGGATCTCCCGAGCCGTTGACGGACGCAGCGACAACCCGCCGCTCAACTGCGACCACGTCGGCCGGCTCATGCTGCCACCACGCAATCGAGCTCGTCGCTGTCATCGGGCTGGAACGTCACGCCCCAGTCCACGACCAGCCACTGGCCCATCTGGCCGGCGTCTGCGACTGCCAGGCCCTGCTCGGCGAGCTCGGCCAGCGCACGGCCTGCCGTCGACGACGAGCACCCGTGATCCCGGCGGATCTCGTGAGCAGTCGGCAGCCGATCGCCTGCGCGGTACTCGCCGACCTCGATCGCGTCGCGCAGCCGCTCGTACACGACTTTCCAGGACGGGATCGGCACGTACTGACCGGCCAGCACCGCGCCGACCCGCTCCGACCGCGGCAGCAACACCGCCAGGGCCCGGCACTGGTCCAGCACCGGGCACTGCGTACGGCAGCGGTGCACCAGCTCCTCGGCGTCGTGCTCGGTCACTGTGTCGTACGACGAGCTCAACCGGCACGGCGTCGCGCGCCCCTGCGCCATCGCTTTGTCGATCGCGGCGTGCAGCTGCTGGTACGCCTGGGCCTTCGTCACCAGCCGTGTCGTGGACGCGGTCATGCCGACCATCCCGCGAGCTCCAGCTGGTCGAGGTCAGCACGGGCGGCCACGGCCGCCGTTTCGGCCTTCCGGGCGTCGCGCACCGCGGCGTCCAGGCACGGGCCGCACCAGGCGATCAGCTGCGCGGCGTTCGCGCGGCACGCCCGTACGGCACTCATGGTCGGCTTGGCCGGCGCGACCGCCAGCTGGTAGATCGCGGCGTCGGCGGTGCACCGCTCGTCGTTGTGCTCGTGGCCGCGCTCGCGGCCGCCGCACTGGCCGGTGCACTGGCACCGGTACGCGGCACGCGCCACGACCTCGCACCACATCGACGACGCCACCACCGGCGGTCGGTGGTCCCGGGTGTAGGTGGTCTCTGCGCTCATCGGGCCTCACCGCCCGCGTGCACGGCCAGGGAGACCAGCGCGGCCAGCGACAGCAGGCACAGCACCAGCAGCAGCACGAACCCCCACATGCCGGCGCCACTGGCGACCGCGATCGAGATCAGCGCGGCCATGCCGACGTTGAGAACATCGTCCAGCAGCACCTGGTGGCCGGCCGCCGCGTCGCTGAGCATCGTCGCGCCCGACGAAAAGGTCACGCCGGACAGCAGGACCACGATCACCGCGGCCACGAGCCCATAGGCGACGCCTGGGCGGCGATCCGGGCTCAACAGCAGCGCCATCGGCTCGGCGATCGCCAGCGCCGCCAGTGCCGTACCCGCTCCGATCAGGTACATCCGGCGCAGGCCGCGCCGGGGTACGGCGTAGGTGTGCTTGTCGTACTGCGCCGCCAGCATCCGGGCACGCCGTGCAGCGTCCAGGTTCTTCGCGGTCAGTCGGGGCTTGGCTTTGATCGTGCTCATGCAGCCCTCCCAGGGCCAGGGACCGGCCGCAGGGCCGGTCGGGACGACGATGTCGCCGCGGACTCTCCAGTAATCCGCGGTGACGTCACACGGGGATGGCGTGGCAGCGCTTCCAACTCGTCGCGCAGCGGCGCCAGCGGGTCCGGTACGCCAGCCTCGGCGGCGCTCACAGCAGCCCAGGCGGCGGCCACCAGGTCGCCGTACTGCTGGGCCATCCGGACGTAGGAGATGCGCAGAGTGCGCAACTCAGCGTCGAGATCCTCCGCCCCGAACAGCGGCGCAAACGGCCGCTCAGGCTCCAGCCCGGCGAGCAGCTCACCCGCTCGCCGGGCGGCCTTGGTCAGTCTCGACATGGCCGGTCCTAGAACCAGCTCTGCAGGGCGCTGAGGATCGCGCCACCGGCCGCGCCGACCATCGTGCGGATCATCGGCCCGGCCGGCGATGCGGCCAGAAAGACGCCGAACACCGTGAAGATCGTCGCGGTGATCGAGTCCGTGCCCTCGTGCCACCAGGCGTACAGAACGCCGACGACCAGGACGAGGATCGCGCCGGCGGTCAGCGCGCCCTTACCGACACCGGCCTGCGCCGCGTCCGCGGCCAGACCGACAAGCAGTGCGGTGGACATGGTTGTGAGTCACCTCTTCTGTGTAGTGGCGGGTTGCCACCACTAGCCCACCGCAGGACGTAGGGACGTAATCACCACCAGTTAGGACCTTTAGGGACGTCTCGTGATACGCTGAACGTCCCAAACGTCCCCGGAGGTTGCGATGCCGAACGAACGACTTCGCGGTCGAATCGCTCACGCTGGCCTGACCATCGCTGACGTCGCGAGCAAGATCGAGGTGGACCCGAAGACCGTCGAACGCTGGATTACGAAGGACCGTGTTCCGCATCGCCGGCATCGTTGGGCGACTGCGCAGCTGCTCGACACTGACGAGGCGTACCTCTGGCCTGAGGTCGTAGATACGGCTCGAACCAAGAGCGCCAGCGAGGCGGAGCTTGTGTCGATGTTCCAGCACCGCGGCGCCGTACCTCAGCAGCTATGGTCCAGCCTCATCGACGCCGCGCAGGACAGCCTGGAGATCCTGGTCTACGCAGGACTGTTTCTCTTCGACGGTCATCCGGACCTGTCGCAACATCTGGCCGACAAGGCGCACCAGGGCACGAAGGTCCGGATTCTCTTCGGTGATCCGGACTCGGACGCGGTTGCGAATCGGGGCGCAGAGGAAGGCATCGGTGACGGCCTGGCCGCCCGGATCCGCACGAGCATCCGGTACCTGAACGGAGTTCACGAGGTGCCCGGCGTCGACGTACGTCTACACGACACGATCCTCTACAACTCGCTGTACCGCTTCGACGATGACCTGCTGGTCAACCTCCACGCGTACGGCACCGGAGCGCCGCAGAACCCCGTCATGCATCTGAGGCGTGTCCCCGGTGGTCGGTTGTTCAATCACTACATGACCAGCTTTGACGCGGTGTGGGACACCGCCAAACCGCTGATTCCTGCGAGGGCGGCATGACGCAGCCGAGCGCCCGGCGTATCGACTA
>DASXRB010000800.1:0-12341 GCA_036506875.1 Kribbellaceae bacterium
GGCGGTGATCCGGCTCATCTCCGGGTGCGACGTACCCGCCGCGCTGTCCCAGCCGATCACGAGGTTCCGCTCCTGGAAGCCAGGAACCAGGGCGGTGCCGGCCAGCAGCGGCGCGACGGCCAGGCAGGCGACCGCGGTCAGCGCGGCCCCGGCGTACACCGGACGCGGCGAGCGGATGAGCCGCCCGAGCAACGCGCCGACGCGGTGCTCCAGGCGCCGGGCGAGCGGTGGTTCGCGGCGTCCGGCGTCCACTCCCGACAGCAGCAGCGCACACAGCGCGGGCGTGACCGTCAGGGCCACCACCATCGCGGCGACGACGGCGAGCGTGTAGGCGAGCAGGAGATCGGACAGGAAGGCGGCCGGCACCCCGTCCAGGAACACGACCGGTACGACGGCGAGCACGCCGATCGCCGTCGCGAAGACCAGCGGTCTGCGGACCTCGAGCGACGCCGCGACGATCGCGTCCGCGGCCGCCTGCTGCCCGGGCCGGCCGCGAGGGCGTTCCCGCAGCCGGCGCACGATGGCGCCGACGTCGGTGACGGCATCGGACACCACGGCACCGATGGCGAGCACGAAGCCGGCCACGACCAGCATGTTGAGGGTGCCGCCGCGCAGCGCCAGCACGAGTCCGGCGGCTCCGAGCGACAGCGGGATCGTCACCGCGCTGATGACGGCGGCGCGCCAGTCGAAGAACAGCACGGCGATCGCCAGGACGACGAGCAGCGCGGCGATGAGCAGCGACAGGCTGAGGTTGTCGGTCGCGGACCGCAGGTACGACGCCGGCCGGAACACGGTCGTGTCGAACGCGAGACCGGTCAGGCCCGGGCGCATCGACTCGATGGCGCTCTCGACGCCCGCGGTGACGCCGTTGACGTCGGCCCCCGGGTACTTCTCGACGACCAGCAGCAGGCCGGGCTTCCCCTTGACGACGGCGTCGCCGATCAGCGGCTGGTGGTTCTCGACCACGGTGGCGACGTCGCCCAGCCGCAGGCCGTTGCTGCCCTCGATCGGCACCTTGGCGAGCTCGGCGGGGGTGCCGAGCGGAAGGACGTGCCGGACGCCGAGCCGCTGGTTCGGGGTGTCGATGAAACCACCGGTGCCCGGGGTCGAGGCCTCCAGGAAGCTCAGCGGCGACACCAGCTGCGCGTTGCCGGCGGTCCTGATCACCTGCGACAGCAGGACCCCTTTGCTCCTGAGGCGTGCGGGGTCCACCTGTACCTGGAGCTGCCGTTCGCGCTGACCCCAGATCGCCACGTTGGCGACTCCGGGAACACCCATCAGGCGCGGCCTGATCACCCAGCGCGCGAGCACCGACTGCTCCACCAGGGAGAGCTGGTCCGAGGACAGGCTGATCATCGCGATGCGGCCGGCCGACGACAGCGGCTGGATCATCTCCGGCGGCTTCGACACCTGCGGCAGGCCGACCGCCGCCTGGGTGAGGCGCTCCTGCACCAGCTGGCGGGCCTCGAGGATGTCGGTGCCGGGCTCGAACACGAGCATGGCCGACGACAGGCCCGGGACCGAGTTCGAGCGGATCACGTCGACCCCGGCGACCCCGTTCAGCAGGTCCGCCTCGAGCGGCACGGTGATCAGCTGCTCGACCTCAGGTGCCGAGAGCCCGAGTGCCTCGGTCTGCACCTCGACGAACGGCGGCGCGAAGTCCGGCAGGACGTCGACCGGCATGCGCCGTACCTGTGTGATGCCCAAGGCAACCACTGCCACGGCCACCACGACGACGAGATGGCGCAGCCGCACGCTCGATGCCACGACCCAGCGCATGTGGATCCCCCCACGGACTCCGTAGCCCGCTCGATCACGCCCGCTTCCCCTGCCGGCGTGTATCCCCGATCCCCAACTGATTTCACAATGAGCACGCCTGTCCCGGCTGTCAAGCAAGACTCGGCAACGGTGACCGACCGCACCCGGCCGGCCTCGCTGCGTGCCGGTTGTGGCAGCTGGTTCGGGGCTCGGCCCGGGAATTTGTGACCGCGCTGCCGACCCTGGACAATCGGCGGTGATGTCGTCCCTTCCCCTCGTCTTCGACGAGCCGCGCCGTGCCAAGAGGCCGCCGCGGCACCTTGCCGACCTGTCCGGCGCCGAGCGCCGTACGGCGGTGGCCGAGCTCGGCGAGCCCGCCTTCCGCGCCCGGCAGCTGTCCAACCACTACTTCGCCCGGCTGGTCGACGACCCGGACCTGATGACCGACCTGCCGGCCGCGAGCCGCGACAAGCTGGTCGCCGAGCTGATGCCGCCGCTGCTGACCAAGGTGCGCGACCTGGAGTGCGACGGTGGCACCACCCGCAAGACGCTGTGGAAGCTGCTCGACGGCTCGCTGGTCGAGTCCGTGCTCATGCGGTATCCCGGCCGGGTCACGATGTGCGTGTCCTCGCAGGCCGGCTGCGGGATGGCGTGCCCGTTCTGCGCCACCGGCCAGGCGGGCCTGACCCGGAACATGAGCACGGCCGAGATCGTCGCGCAGGTCGTCGACGGTGCCCGGGCGCTGGCGCGCGGTGAGATCGCCGGCGGGCCGGGCCGGGTGAGCAACATCGTGTTCATGGGCATGGGCGAGCCGATGGCCAACTACAAGGCGGTGATCGGCGCGGTCCGGCGGTTCACCGACCCGTCGCCCGACGGCCTGGGCATCTCGGCGCGCGGCGTGACGGTGTCGACCGTGGGCCTGGTGCCGCGGATCGAGCAGCTCGCCGGCGAGGGCATCCCGGTGACGCTGGCGCTCAGCCTGCACGCGCCGGACGACGAGCTGCGTGACGAGCTGGTGCCGATCAACAACCGCTGGAAGGTCGACGAGGTCCTCGGCGCCGCCTGGCGGTACGCCGAGACCACCAAGCGCCGCGTCTCGATCGAGTACGCGCTCATCCGCGACATCAACGACCACGCCTGGCGCGCCGACCTGCTCGGCGAGAAGCTCGCCGCGCTCGGCGACTGGGGCTGGGTGCACGTCAACCTGATCCCGCTGAACCCGACCCCGGGCTCGAAGTGGACCGCGTCCGACCCGGCCGACGAGCGTGAGTTCGTCCGCCGGCTGGAGGCGCACGGCATCCCGACCACGGTGCGCGACACCCGCGGCCGCGAGATCGACGGCGCCTGCGGCCAACTCGCCGCCCAAGGCTGACCAGCACGACTCTTTCCGCCCATCGGGCCCTTGTGACCCGGCGTGTCGCGGTTCATCGGTCCCTTGTGACCATCCGCCGCGAGCGCCGTGAACATGATCTCGTGGGTGTGAACTGCTCGCCGGGTCGTTGACCATGACATTGCCTGTGCACGGGCCCCACGAGGGGTACGACGTCCCGGCGCGCTGCGCAACCACCGACCGGCGGTGGTCTCGACCAGTAGGACGCCGTGGTCACGAGGGCCCGACGAGCGGCGACACGCCGCGTCACAACGGCCCGATGATCGATCAGAGTCATCATGTCCATCGCGTCGTACAGGTTGAAACGTCAGGTATCAACGCGGATATGTGACGGATAATCACGCGAATCACCATGAGCGGTTGACCCTGCCGCTGCGCGCATGTTACTCATGTGTTGGCCGATGTAGTCAGCCAAATCTCTCGGGGGAGGGGTTCGGGTAGGGGGACCATCTTTCTGGGCGTCGCTTCGGCGCCTCCACTTCATCCGCGCGGCGCTGAGTGCGCGCGATTAGTGCTGCTATTTCGCATATTCGGTTGCGACTTCAGTGCATTACTTGGGGGGACGTCGCCGCGTGCCTCCATGCCTGAACGCAAATAGGCGGTCTCTAAAGGATTGGAGGGGGTATGGCGACGTCTGTCTCGTATCCCGGTGTTTACATCGAGGAGCAAACCAGCGCGGTCCGGACGATCACCGCGGTGACCACGTCGGTGACGGCGTTCGTCGGGGCGACCCGGCGCGGACCGATCGACGAGGCGGTCACGATCACCAGCTTCGCCGACTTCGAGCGGCAGTACGGCGGTCTGGACGCGAAGAGCCTGCTGAGCTACGCGGTGCAGCAGTTCTTCCTGGCCGGCGGCTCGGTGGCCGTCGTCGTGCGGGTCGCGAAGGGCGCCAAGCCGGCGTCGAAGGATCTCGCGGCCGGTGCGGAGCCGAAGGCGCTGACGGTGACCTCGCGGGACGCCAGCGAGTGGGGCAACGGGCTGCGGGTCGCGGTCGACCCCGGCCCCACCGACGACACCTTCGGCCTGCGGGTGCTGGATGCCTCGGGCGCGGTGCTCGAGCGGTACCGCGGCCTGTCGATGAGCAAGGACTCGCCGCGCTTCGCCGAGACGGTCGTCAACGACTCGTCGTACATCAACGTGAAGGCGACGGGCGACGCGGTGCCCGACTTCTCGGGCACGGTGTCCACGCCGGTCGACCCGCTGCCGGACCTGGCGGACAAGAAGCTGACCGCGAGCGTCGAGGGTGTCGCGCCGGTCGAGATCACGCTCTACACCGCGGCCGACACCAAGCCCGCGTCGCTGACCGAGCTCGGCCTGCTGCTGGAGCGCAAGTTGCGCGCGGCCTCGCCGGACAGGGCGTTCACCCGGGCCGACGTCGACGTGGCCGGCAAGCGGCTGCAGGTGCTGGCCGGGACGGCGGGCGCCACGATGACGCTGACCGGCGAGGTGGCGAACGCGCTCGGCCTGACCAGCGCGCACGCCACGGCGTTCGCGCTGGAGGGCGGCGACGACGGCGACGCGCCGACCGACGCCGAGTTCCGCGGCAGCGAGGCGGACAAGACCGGTATGCAGGCGCTGCGGGACGTGATGGACGTCAACCTGGTCTGCCTGCCCGACCTGGCCGGGCCCGACTACGCCGGTGACGCGATCAGCGTGATCACCACCGCCGAGGAGCTCTGCGAGGACAAGCGGATGTTGCTCATCGTCGACAGCCCGCCGGAGTGGACCAGCATCGAGCAGGCCCGCGCCGGGCTGCCGGCGTACGACGCGGTCCGCAGCGACCACGCGGCGCTGTACTTCCCGCACATCACGTTGACCGATCCGCTGACCGGGCAGCTGCGCGCTTTCCCGCCGTCGGGCGCGGTCGCTGGGCTGATGGCCAGGACCGACGCCGAGCGCGGTGTGTGGAAGGCGCCGGCCGGTACCGACGCGCGGCTCACCGGCGTGCGGTCGATGAGCGTGAAGATGTCCGACGCCGAGAACGGCCTGCTGAACCCGCTGGGCGTGAACTGCCTGCGGACGTTCCCGGTCGTCGGCCCGGTGATCTGGGGCGCCCGCACCCTGCTGGGCGCGGACGCGCTCACGTCGGAGTGGAAGTACGTACCGGTGCGCAGGCTCGCGTTCATGCTCGAGGAGAGCCTGTACCGCGGCCTGAAATGGGTGGTGTTCGAGCCGAACGACGAGCCGCTGTGGGGCCAGATCCGGCTGAACGTCGGTGCGTTCATGCACACGCTGTTCACCCAGGGCGCGTTCCAGGGCACGTCGTCGCGCGAGGCGTACTTCGTGAAGTGCGACAAGGACACCACGACCCAGGACGACATCAACCGCGGCATCGTGAACGTGGTCGTCGGGTTCGCTCCGCTCAAGCCGGCGGAGTTCGTCGTGGTGAAGATCGAGCAGATGGCCGGCCGGATCGAGGTGTGAGGACCACAAATGGCAGAGTTCACCGTCAACGCGCAGCGATTCGACCCGTACAAGAATTTCAAGTTCCTGGTGCTCTGGGACGGCAAGACCGTCGCCGGGTGCAGCAAGATCAGCCCGCTGAAAAGAACCACCGAGGTGGTCAAGCACCGTAACGGCGGCGATCCCAGCTCACCGCGGAAATCCGCCGGGCGGACCGAGTTCGAGGCGATCACGATCGAGCGCGGCGTCACCCACGACGCCGAGTTCGACCGCTGGGCGAACAAGGTCTGGATGGTCGGCCAGGGACTCGGCAGCGAGTCGTCGCTGCGGGACTTCCGCAAGGACATCGTGATCCAGGTCCTCAACGAGGCCGGCCAGGTGGCGCTCGCGTACAAGGTGTACCGGGCCTTCCCGTCGGAGTACCAGGTGCTCGGTGAGATGGACGCGAACGCGAACGCGGTCGCCATCCAGCACCTGAAGCTCGAGTGCGAGGGCTGGGAGCGGGACCTGGAGGTCGCCGAGCCGGACGAGCCGTCGTACCAGATCCCGTAGCGATGGCCGCCCCGACGGAGCTGCTCGCCGCCTGGGAGATCGGGCTCACGCTGCCCACCTCCTCGGCCCAGCGGGCGGCACTGCTGCACGCGCTCGCCCGGCCCGGGCGAGCGGCCGACGAGCTGCTCGGGATCCCGGTCGGGACCCGGGACGCCGAGCTGCTCGGCCTGCGCGCCGCGCTGTTCGGCGACGTCCTGTCGGTCCGGATCGGCTGCCCGGCGTGCGGCGCGGACCTGGAGTTCGACGTCGACGCCACCGCGCTGGCCGGTGCGGCACCGGACGCCGACCCGGAGCCGCTGACCGACGGCGACTGGACGGTCCGGTTCCGGCTGCCGACGCCGGCCGACCTGCTCGCCGTCCGCGAGCTCGCCGCCGCCGGGGCAGAGGATGTACGACGCTCGCTCGCGGCCCGGCTGGTGCTGGACGCACGGCGTGGTGACCGCGCGGTACGCGCCGGCCGGCTGCCGGAGCGCGTCGTACACCGGCTGGCCGAGGCGGTCGCGGCGGCGGACCCGGCCGCGGACATCTCGTTCGCGATGGCGTGCCCGGACTGCGGTGCCGACGTGCGGGCCCAGCTCGACATCGCGACCTACCTGTGGGACGAGCTCGACGCCTGGGCCCGTACGACGCTCGCCGACGTGCACGCGCTGGCGTCGAGCTACGGGTGGACCGAACCCGACGTGCTGGCGCTGTCACCGCTGCGCCGCCGCTACTACCTGGAGCTGGCCGGACATGGCTGAGACGCGAACACCGGACCTGTTCGACCGGCTGCTCGCCCGCAACGGGGCGGTGAGCCGGCCGGACGCCGCGGTGCCACTGGCCCGGCCGCGGCCGGCGATGCCGTTCGAGCGCCTGCCGGCGGCGCCCCTGACCGAGATCGAGGTCGAGGTCGACGCTGCGCCGGCGGGCAGCGCGGCGACGGCCGTGGCGCCGTCGCGCGCGTCCGCGCGGCCGGCTGCCGGGCGTGGTGCGCCGGTGCCGCAGCCGTCGGTGCTGAGCCGCGTCGAGGAGACCGTGCGGGCCTTCGAGACGGTGCGCACTGTGTCCGCGGTGCCGCCGGGGGCGGAGCAGGCGGCCGCCCCGGCCGTCGTACCGCGTGTGGTGGAGCGGCTGGTGCCGCCGGCGGGGCCGGTGCTGCCCCCGGCCTTCGTGGAGCAGGCCCTCGAGCAGCCGGCGTATCCGCGACCGGTCGCGGATACGCCGGCGCAGTCCCCGGCCCGGACCGCGGGTCCCGCGCCGGCCCGGCCCGCGGCGCCGCTGGTCGCGCCGCGGCCGGGCGGCGAGACGCGACGGCGGGACACCGGTGGCGCGCCGGCCCAGCCGGCGGTGCAGGTGAGCATCGGCCGGCTCGAGGTCACCACGGCGGCACCCGAGCCGAAGCGTGAGCGGGACGGCCGCGGCGGCCGGCCGGAGCCGGCGGTCGGCCTCGAAGCCTTCCTCGATCGACACAGCCTCAACCGGCAGGAGGCGATGTGAGCAACTACCTCGCGATCGCCCAGGCCACCGAGGCGCTGCGCGGGCTGCTGGCCCGCTCGGTGCAGTTCGACGTGCCGTACGCCGTGCAGGTGGAGGCGCGCAAGCCGCCGAACGAGCCGGTGACCGAGCCGACCATCACGGTGTTCTGCTACCGGATCACCCCGAACGCGGCGCTGCGCAACGCCGACACGCCCACCCGGGACGGCGACGGCCGGCTCCTGCGGACGCCGACGGCGGCGTACGACCTGCACTACCTGATCAGCTGCTACGGCAACGAGACCCAGCTGGTGCCGCAGGCACTGCTCGGTTCCGTGGCGCGCACGTTGCACGAACAGCCGGCGCTGTCCGCGCAGGATCTGGAGGCGGCCGCGGGCCAGGCCTTCCTGGCGGGCGCCGACCTGGCGGCGTCGCCGCAGGCGGTCCGGCTGGCGCCGGCCAAGATGGACGTCGAGGACCTGTCGAAGCTGTGGTCGATGCTGATCCAGACCCCGTACACACCGTCGATCGCGTTCGAGGCGTCGCTGGTGTTGCTGGAGAGCCGGCAGACCCCGGCGGCGGGCCGTCCGGTCCAGGAGCGCCGGGTCCGCGTCGTGCCGGGCCGGCGCCCGGTCGTCGAGGAGCTGCGCGGCCGCCCGGCCGGGTCGGACACCGAGCCGCGCCCCGGCCCGGTGCCGGTCGGCCACGAGGTGGTGCTGACCGGGCACGACCTGAACGGCGAGAAGGTCAGCGTCGACATCGGCGGCGAGCTGGTGGACCCGTCCGCCGTCGATGACGGCCGGGTCGTGTTCACCCCGCCGGACGGCCTGGCCGCGGGCGTGCACCCGGTGCGGGTGCTGCACGAGATCACGCTCGGCGACGCCGTGCGGATCCTCGATTCGAACGAGATCGCGATGGCCCGGCAGGCCACGGTGACCGCGTCGGAGGTCAGCGGCGGTGAGGTCGTCGCGACACTCGACATCGCGGTCGGCGACCGGCAGCGGGTGTCGGTGCTGCTCGACGAGCTGGACGGGTCCGGCAGCTACCGGTTCGACGGGGCGTTCCCGCTGCCCGGTCCGCGGGACCCGAAGACGGTCCGGGTGGCCACGGCGGACGTTGCCGCCGGCACCTATCTGCTGAGGCTGCGGATCGACGGCGTCGACACGGTGGTGGGTGCGGACCTGCGCACGCCGGCGGTGGGGTTCTGATGTACGACGACGGGCGCGAGGTCGACACGGCGGTGATGGCCACGGCCGTGGCCGGCGTGCTCGCGCGCGTCGACGCCCACGCCCGGTCCGGCGCGGACGGCGCGGCTGACGGCGGGACGTCGTACGACGAAGGCTCGCTGGCGACCGTGGTGGCGTGCTTCGGGCTGACGCCGTTCGAGCGGGACGTGCTGGTGCTGTGCGCGGCGATGGAGCTGGAGCCGACCGCGGCGGCACGTTGCGCGGCGGCGAGCGGGCGGGAGTTCCCGACCTTCTCGCTCGCCATGGCCGCGCTGGCCGGGCCGCACTGGAGCGCGCTGACGCCGGACGCGCCGCTGCGCCGGTACCGGCTCGTCGACGTGGCCGACGACGGGGTGCTGACCACCGCGCGGCTGCGGATCGACGAGCGGGTGCTGCACTTCCTGCTCGGGGTGTCCCAGGTCGAGCCGCGGCTGCAGGGCCTGGTCGCGCGGACCGCGGTGCCCGAGCGCCTGCCAGAGTCGCAGCAGCGGCTGGCCGCGGAGCTGGCCGCGGCGGTGAGCGCCGGCCGGGTCGCGGCGCTGTCCGGCGGTGACCTGCAGACCCGGCGCGAGGTGACGGCCGCGGCCGCCCGCGCGGCCGGGTTCGCGACGTTCACGCTGTCGGCGGCGGACCTTCCCGCCGAGCCCGCCGACCGCGCGGTGCTGGCGCGGTTGTGGGAGCGCGAGGGCGTGCTGCTGCCCGCCGCGCTGGTGGTCGAGGTCTCCGACACGCCGCAGGCGACGGCCGCGGAGGCGTTCGTCGCGATGCTCGGCGTGCCGGTGGTGCTGTCCAGCCAGGACCCGCTCGCCGCGCCGGCGACGCACCGCGCTCAGCTGGTGGTCGAGCCGCTGGAGCAGGCCGAGCAGCGCGAGCTGTGGCGCGCGGAGCTGAACGGGCACGGGGGCGAGGTGGACGTGGCGGGCCTCGTGGCGCAGTTCAGCCTGCCCGGGCACGTGATCCGGTCCGCCGGCGCGGTCGCCCGCACGTCCGGTGGCGACGTGCGGACGGCGGCCTGGCGGGCGGGCCTGGCGCACGCGCGGATCGCGCTCGACGAGCTCGGCCGCCGGATGGAGCCGCGGGCCGGCTGGGACGACCTGGTGGTGCCGGAGCGGCAGCGCAAGATCCTGCGCGAGATCGTCGCGCACGTCCGGCAGCGCGCGACCGTCTACCAGGACTGGGGCTTCGAAGACGTACTGCGGCGCGGGCTCGGCGTCACCGCGCTGTTCGCCGGCAGCAGCGGCACCGGAAAGACGCTGGCCGCCGAGGTGGTGGCGGGCGAGCTGGGGCTGGACCTGTTCGTCATCGACCTGTCCCAGGTGGTCAGCAAGTACATCGGCGAGACCGAGAAGAACCTGCGCCGGATCTTCGACGCGGCCGAGCGCGGCGGCGCGGTGCTGCTGTTCGACGAGGCGGACGCGCTGTTCGGCAAGCGCAGCGAGGTGAAGGACTCGCACGACCGGTACGCGAACCTCGAGGTCAGCTACCTGCTGATGCGGATGGAGTCCTACCGCGGCCTGGCCGTGCTCACCACCAACCAGAAGAAGGCATTGGATCAGGCGTTCCTGCGGCGGCTGCGGTTCGTGGTGGACTTCCCGTTCCCGGACGTTGCCGAGCGCGCGGAGATCTGGCGTCGGGTGATCCCGCCGCAGGCGCCGGCCGACGGGATCGCGGTGGAGAAGCTGGCGCAGCTGACCGTGGCCGGCGGCAGCATCCGCAACGTCGCGCTGTCGGCCGCGTTCCTGGCCGCCGACGAGGGCACCGCCCTGCAGATGCGGCACCTGCTCGCCGCGGCCCGGACCGAGTACGTGAAGCTCGAGCGCTCCGTCACCTCCACGGAGGTGGCCGGATGGGTGTGAGCCTGCATGTGGAGGAGCTGGTGATCCGCGGCGTCGACGGGGTACGACGCGCCGACGCGGACCGGATCGCCAGCGCGTTCACGCGTGAGCTCACCCGGCTGCTCACCGAACAGCCCCCGGCCGCCGAGTCCGCGTCGTACGACCTGGTGAGCGGCCTGCGACCGCTGCCGGCCACCACGTCCCCGCGCCGGCTGGGCCGCGAGCTGGCGCGCGCCGTGCACCGGGAGCTGGTGCGATGAGCGCCGTCACGCCGGTACGGCAGCAGCAGCCGGAGCCGCCGCGCCGCAAGCGCGCGAAGCGGTCCTCGCCGCTGCGGGACAAGGGGGTACGACGTACGCCGCCTGCACCCGACGCTGTCCTGTCGCAGGCCGGGAAGCCGCTGGAGCCCGGGGTGCGACGGGCGATGGAGGAGCGGCTCGGTCACGACTTCAGCGCGGTCCGGATCCACAGCGACCGGGACGCGGCGGCGCTGGCCGAGCTGGTCGGCGCGGATGCCGTTGCCGTGGGCAAGGACATCTTCTTCGCCTCCGGCGCGTACCGTCCCGAGACCGGGGAAGGGCTGCGGCTGCTGGCGCACGAGCTCCTGCACACCGTGCAGGTGCCGGACGCGCCCGGACGGCTGCGGCTGGGCCGGGAGGACGGCGCGCTGAGCCGGCCGCTGGACGCTGTGGAGCGGGAGGCGGAGGAGCGGGTCAGGTCGGAGCGTGGTGCGGAGGCCACCGGGCGGGGCGAGGCCGCGGCGGTGAACGAGCGAGGCGCGCAGCCGGTGTCGTGGCTGCGGTTCATCAGCCTCGACGTGTCGCAGCTGCGGGCCGAGCAGCTGGACCCGGCGGCCCTGGTCGACCGGATCGTCGCCGGCGTCGTGCGGACGCTGCGCGGCGACCCGGCGGACGCGGCCGGGCGGGTGCGGCAGCAGCTGGTGCGGCTGGCGCCGGAGCTCCGGTCCGCCGTCCTGGCCCGGCTGCGGCAGCGGCTGCCGTCGGCCGACTACGTGCGGATCGAGCAGCTGGTGGAGGCGGCCGAGACGCCCGCGGGGACGCCGGTGGACACGGCCGTCGTACCGGAACCCGTCGTGGAGCCGGCCGAGCGGGAGCGAACCGATCGGCGCGACGAGGCCGAGCGGAAGGCGGGCGACGAGCGGGGCCGGGCCGACCGGGAGCGCGACGGCGGGGACGAGGAGCGCCAGGGCGCGGAGGACCGGGACGCCGAGCGCTCCGGTGAGGACGCGGCGAAGAAGGACGAGCAGGACAAGCAGGACGCCGAGCGCAAGAAGGGCGTGGCCCTCGACGACCAGCGCCGCAAGGACTCCGCCGAGGAGGACAAGCAGAAGCGCGAGGACGAGGAGCACCGCAAGGCCGCCGAGAAGGGCGAGAAGCCGGAGGCCGAGCGCAAGGAGCAGCCTGCCGCCGATGGGCAGCCGGCTGCGGAGGAAGCCGCCCCGGGTGCGGCCGCCGCCCCCTCCGCGGTGGCCGCGCCTGGGGCTGAAGCGGGCGAGGCCGCGCCCGAGCCGATCGGTCGGGCGCCGGTCGTCGGTGCCCAGGTCGCCACCGCGGGTCCGGTAGGCAGCGGAGGCGCGGACCCGGTGCGTGAGGACCGCGCGGAGGCGGTCGCCAACGACCCGCAGGGTCCGCTGGCCGAGCACGGGCTCGCGAAGGAGCCGGGCAAGCAGGACGAGCCGCCGGAGCAGGAGAAGCCGCTCGA
>DASXRB010000801.1:0-2952 GCA_036506875.1 Kribbellaceae bacterium
TAGTCGGCCAGCGGGATGCCCTTGACGATCCGGTCGCCCCAGAACGGCGGCGTGGGAATGTCGTTGTCGAGGGCAACGTCCGAGCGGGCCGGGATCTCGGCCGCGGGGCGGTCCAGCACCGACGTGGCACCACGCACCCGGCGCTCGCGCCGGGCCGGCAGCTCCGCCCCCGGCACGCCGCGCTTGACCGCCATCACCGCGTCCATCAGCCGCAGTCCCTCGAACGCGTCCCGGGCGTAGCGGACCTCGCCCTTGAACAGCCCGCCGAGGTCCTGCTCGACGTACGCCCGGGTGAGCGCGGCGCCGCCGAGCAGCACCGGCCACCTGTCGTGCAGGCCGCGCTGGTTGATCTCCTCGAGGTTCTCCTTCATCACCACGGTGGACTTCACCAGTAGCCCCGACATCCCGATCGCGTCGGCGCGGTTCTCCTCGGCGGCCTCGATGATCGCGTTGATCGGCTGCTTGATGCCGATGTTGACGACCGTGTAGCCGTTGTTGGTGAGGATGATGTCGACCAGGTTCTTGCCGATGTCGTGCACGTCGCCCTTGACGGTGGCCAGCACGATCGTGCCCTTGCCCTCGTCGTCGGTCTTCTCGATGTGCGGTTCCAAGTAAGCCACACAGGTCTTCATCACCTCGGCCGACTGCAGCACGAACGGCAGCTGCATCTGGCCGGAGCCGAACAGCTCGCCGACCACCTTCATGCCCGCGAGCAGGTCGTCGTTGATGATCTGCAGCGCGGGCTTGCCGGCGGTCAGCGACTCGTCCAGGTCGGCCTCGACGCCGTTGCGCTCGCCGTCGATGATGCGCTGCTTGAGCCGCTCGTCCACCGGCAGCGCCAGCAGCTCCTCGAGCTTGCTGGCCTTCAGGTCGGCCGTCTTCACGTCGGCGAACAGCTCCAGCAGGTGCTGCAGCGGGTCGTAGCCCTCGCGCCGGCGGTCGTAGATCAGGTCGAGCGCGGCCGCGCGCTGGTCCTCGGGGATCTTCGAGATCGGCATGATCCGGCTGGCGTGCACGATCGCGGAGTCGAGCCCGGCCTCGACGCACTCGTGCAGGAACACCGAGTTCAGCACGTGCCGGGCGGCCGGGTTGAGGCCGAACGAGATGTTCGACAGGCCGAGCACGGTCTGCACGTCCGGCCGGCGGCGCTTCAACTCGCGGATCGCCTCGATCGTCTCGAGACCGTCGCGCCGGGACTCCTCCTGGCCGGTGGCCAGGGTGAACGTCAGGCAGTCCACCAGCACGTCGTGGCCGGCGATGCCGTAGCGGGTCTCCAGGGTGTCCAGCAGCCGCTCGGCGATCGCGATCTTGCCCTCGGCGGTGCGGGCCTGGCCGGTCTCGTCGATGGTCAGCGCCACCACGGCGGCGCCGTAGTCGCGCGCCAGCGACGCGATCCGGTCGAACCGCGACCCCTCGCCGTCGCCGTCCTCGAAGTTCACCGAGTTCAGCGCGCAGCGGCCGCCGAGCATCTGCAACCCGGCCTCCAGCACCGGCGGCTCGGTCGAGTCGAGCATGATCGGCAGCGTCGACGCGGTCGCCAGCCGGCCGGCGATCTCCTTCATGTCCGCGACCCCGTCGCGCCCGACGTAGTCCACGCACAGGTCCAGCAGGTGCGCGCCGTCGCGGATCTGCCCGCGGGCGATCTCGACGCAGTCCTCCCAGCGCCCGTCGATCATCGCCTCGCGGAACGCCTTCGACCCGTTGGCGTTGGTCCGCTCCCCGATCGACAGGTACGACGTGTCCTGCCGGAACGGCACGTGCGTGTAGAGGCTCGCCACCCCCGGCTCGTACTCCGGCTCGCGCGGCGCCGGCGTCCGGCCGCCGACCCGCTCGACGACCTGGCGCATGTGCTCCGGCGTCGTCCCGCAGCAGCCGCCGACCAGCGACAGCCCGTAGGACTCGACGAAGCTCTCGTGCGCGTCGGCCAGCTCCGACGGCGTCAGCGGGTAGAACGCGCCGTCCGCGGTCAGGATCGGAAGGCCCGCGTTCGGCATGCAGGTGAGCGGGATCCGGGAGTGCCGGGACAGGTAGCGCAGGTGCTCGCTCATCTCCTGCGGCCCGGTCGAGCAGTTCAGCCCGATCAGGTCGACGCCGAGCGGCTCCAGCGCGGTCAGCGCGGCGCCGATCTCGGAGCCGAGCAGCATGGTCCCGGTGGTCTCGACCGCGACGCTGACGATGACCGGCAGGTGCGCGCCCCGGTCGGTGAGCGCGCGCCGGGCGCCGATCACGGCCGACTTCAGCTGCAGCAGGTCCTGCGAGGTCTCGATCAGCACGGCGTCGGCGCCGCCGTCGACCAGTCCGCGGACCTCGTCGGCGTACGCGTCCCGCAGGGCGGCGTAGCTGGTGTGGCCCAGCGTCGGCAGCTTGGTGCCGGGGCCGACGCTGCCGAGCACCCAGCGCGGCTTGTCCGGCGTGGCCGCCTCGTCGGCCGCCTCCCGGGCCAGCGCCGCGCCGGCCTTCGCGTACTCGTAGATCCGGTCCGCGATGCCGTACTCGTTCAGGCTGGACAGGTTCGCGTTGAAGGTGTTGGTCCCGACGCAGTCCACGCCGGCGTCAAGGTAGGCCGCGTGGATCGCCTTGACCACGTCCGGCCGGGAGACGTTCAGCACCTCGTTGCAGCCCTCGTGCCCCTGGAAGTCACCGTCCACCGACAGGTCGTACGACTGCAGCATCGTCCCCATCGCCCCGTCGGCGACGACAACGCGTTCGGCCAGGACTCGGCGGAGATCGGGACGGTCGGACATGGCGCTCCAGACGTCGGGACAAGACTGACCTGATAGATCATTTCAGGAGGGGGCAACCAAATCCCGGAATATGGGCATCTGTCTCGAATCCCGGTTGGACGTAGGCTGGTCGCTCCAGAAGGAGGCCTCGTTGCCGGAGGGGGTGCACAGTGATCGAGCTCGGTGAGCTGCGGGACCCGGTCGTGATCGCCGCGTTCGAGGGCTGGAA
>DASXRB010000802.1:0-4136 GCA_036506875.1 Kribbellaceae bacterium
GTGTACAGCAAGGAGACCGGGCCCAGCTTCACCTTGCACGTGCCCTCGAACCGCTCCCCTTCCGACGAGGTCAGGGTGGCGCCCGGGAAACAGGGCACCACCCGTTCCACGTCGTTGAACGCCGCCCAGCTCCGATCGACGGTCGCCGGCACGGTGAATCGGTGTTCCAGCTTCATCAGACTCCCGCGGCGGCCAGCACGGCGCGCCGGGTCAGCACCTGAGCCAGGTGCCGCCGGTAGTCCGCGTCGCCGTCGATGTTCGACGGTGGCGAGGTGCCCTCGGCCGCCGACGCGGCCGCGGCACGGACCGCCTCGTCGGTCGCCGGCTGCCCGACCAGCGCCTCCTCCACCGCGCGGGCCCGCACCGGCGTCGAGCCCATGTTGGTCAGGGCCACCCGAGCCTCCGCGATCGTGCCGTTGTCCATCCGTACCGCGGCGGCCACGCCCGCGATCGACCACGCCTGCGCTGTACGGGAGAACTTCTCGTAGTGCGCGCCCCAGCCGGTGTGCTTCGGCACGCGCACTTCCACCAGCAGCTCGTCCTCACCGATCACGGTGGTGAACAGGTCGGTGAAGAACTCCGCCGCCGGCACGGTACGACGGCCCGACGGCCTGACGATCACCATCTCGGAGCCGAGGGCGACGTTCGGCGCCGGCAGGTCACCGGCCGGGTCCGCGTGCGCGAGCGAACCGCCGAAGGTCCCCCGGTGCCTGACCTGCGGGTCGGCGATGGTTGCCGCCGCCAGCGACAGCAGCCTGGCGTGCTCGGCGACCAGTGGGTCGGACTGTACGACGCTGTGCGGCGTCATCGCACCGATCACCAGCGCGTCGCCGTCCTCCCGGACCCCGCGCAGCTCGTCGATCCTGCCCAGGTCGACGATCAGCTCCGGTGCGGCCAGCCGCAGGCGCAGTACCGGCATCAGGCTCTGCCCGCCGGCCAGCACCTTCGCGTCGGACGACCCGGCGAGGGCCGCCACCGCCTCGTCCACCGTCGCCGGAGCGACGTACTCGAATCCGGCCGGGATCACGACCGCTCACCACCTTCCTGGATGGCCTTCCAGACCCGGTACGGCGTACAGGGCATCTGCACGTCGTTGACGCCGAGGTGCCGTACGGCGTCGACGACGGCGTTCACCACCGCCGGTGTGGAGGCGATCGTGCCGGCCTCGCCGACGCCCTTCACCCCGAGCGCGTTGGTCGTCGCCGGCGTCTCGGTGCGGTCGGTGACCAGCGTCGGCAGGTCCGCCGCGGACGGCAGCAGGTAGTCGGCCAGCGACCCGCTCACCAGCGTCCCGGACTCGTCGTACACGGCCTCCTCGAACAGCGCCTGCGAGATGCCCTGCGCGATGCCGCCGTGCACCTGACCCTCGACGATCAGCGGGTTCACGACGTTGCCGACGTCGTCGACCGACACGTACGAGCGCAGCAACACCTTGCCGGTCTCGGTGTCCACCTCCGCCGCGCACAGATGCGTGCCGTGCGGGAAGGAGAAGGTGTCCGGGTCGAGCGTCGCGTCGGCGTCCAGCGACCGCTCCACGCCGGGCTCCAGCTTGTGGCCCTGGAGCACCGCGAACGCCACCTCGCCGAGTGTCATACCGGCCTCGGTGCCCTTTACGCCGAACCGGCCGCCACTGAACTCGACGTCGTCGACGCTTGCCTCGAGCAACTGTGCGGCGATCGGCCTGGCCTTCTCGATCACCTTGTCGGCGGCCGCGACCACGGCCATCGCGCCGACGGTGAGCGAGCGCGACCCGTACGTGTCGAGGCCCCGGGCCGCGATCTGGGTGTCGCCGTGCAGCACCTCGACGTCCTCGAACGGCACCCCGAGCCGGTCGGCGACGATCTGGCTCCAGGCCGTCTCGTGACCCTGCCCGTGCGGGCTGGTCCCGGCGACGACCTCGACCTTGCCGGTCGGCAACATCCGGATCGAGGCGTGCTCCCAGCCACCGGCCACGTACCCCATCGAGCCCAGCCAGCGCGACGGCGCCAGCCCGCACATCTCGGTGAACGTCGAGATGCCGATACCGAGCTGGACCGGGTCCTTGGCCTCGCGCCGCTTGAGCTGCTCGGCACGCAGGTCGTCGTACCCGAACAACGCCTTGGCCTTGTCGGTCGCGGCCTCGTAGTTGCCGGAGTCGTAATGCAGCCCGGCGACCGTGGTGAACGGGAACTCCTCGTGCGTGATCCAGTTCCGCCGGCGGATCTCCAGCGGGTCTACCCCGACCTCGGCGGCCAGCTCGTCCATCAGCCGCTCGATCGCGTACGTCGCCTCCGGCCGCCCGGCGCCGCGGTACGCGTCCGTCCACGCCGTGTTGGTGAACACGTTGGTGCACGTGAACCGGTACGAGCCGAACTTGTAGATGCCGTTGTACATGAACGCGCCGAGGATGGGGACGCCCGCCGTGACCAGGCCGAGGTACGCGCCCATGTTCGTGGTGATGTCGACCTTCAGGCCGGTGACGGTGCCGTCCCGGTTCGCCGCGAGCGTGAGCCTCTGCCACTGGTCGCGGCCGTGGTGCGCCGCCATCAGGGACTCCGAGCGGGTCTCGGTGTACTTGCACGGTTTGCCGGTACGGCGCGCGGCGATGGTCGTCAGCGCCTCCTCCGGCGTGTACTGGAGCTTGCCGCCGAAGCCGCCGCCGACGTCGGGCGCGATCACCCGGATCTTGTGCTCGGGGATGCCGAGCGTCAGCGAGGTGAAGACCCTCACGAAGTGCGGCACCTGGGTCGACGACCAGATCGTCAGCTGCTCGCCGGTCGGGTCGACCGCGGTCGACCGCGGCTCCATGAAGGCCGGGATCAGCCGCTGCTGGCGGTACTCCCGCTCGATCACGATGCCGCCGTCGCGGGCGGCCTCGATCGCCGCGTCGACATCCCCACCGGCGCCGTTCTCGGCGGAGTCCCAGCGGTACACCGCCGAGACATTGGTGCCGAGGTCCGGGTGGGCGAGCACCTCGTCCGCGGCGGCCGCCTTGAGGTCCAGCGCCGCCGGCAGCTCGTCGTAGTCCACGTCGACCAGCTCGGCGGCGTCCCGCGCCTCGGCCGCCGACCGGGCCACCACCACGGCGACGATCTCGCCCGCGAAGTTCACCTCGTCGACAGCGACGGACGGATGGTTCGGCGCCTTCTGCTCCGGGGTGGCGGTCCAGGCGAACGGCAGGCCGCCCTGCTCGTCCTCGAGCTCCGCACCGGTCAGGACCGTCACGACGCCCGTTGCCGCCACGGCCGCGGTGGTGTCCACCGAGGTGATGCGGGCGTGCGCGAACGGGCTGCGCACCATCGCCAGGTGCAGCATCCCGGGCAGCACGATGTTGTCGGTCCAGCGGGTCCGGCCGGTGATCAGCCGGGCGTCCTCCTTGCGCCTGCGCGGCGAGCCGACCTCGGCCGCGGGGCGTTCCTCGACGGCGGTCATCGCGATGCACCTCCCGCCGCGGCGGCCCGTACCGCGCGGACGATGTTCTGGTAGCCGGTGCACCGGCAGAGGTTGCCCTCCAGGCCGAGCCGGACGTCGTCCTCGGTGGGGTCCGGGTTGTCGGCCAGCAGGTCGATGGCCTGCATGATCATCCCGGGCGTGCAGTAGCCGCACTGCAGCGCGTGGTTCTCGTGGAACGCGCGCTGCACCGGGTGCAGCTCGCCGTCGCTCGCGAGCCCTTCGATCGTGGTGACCTCGTGGCCGTCGGCCTGGACGGCGAGCACCGTGCAAGACTTCACGCTGCGGCCGTCGAGCAGAACCGTGCAGGCGCCGCAGTTGCTGGTGTCGCAACCGATCACCGTGCCGGTCTTCCCGAGGTTCTCCCGCAGGTGGTGCACGAGCAGCGTGCGTGGTTCGACGTCGTCGGTGTAAGTGGTTCCGTCCACACTGACGCTGATGCGAGTCATGCGTCCCTCCAGATGAGCAGGAGTGTGCTTCTGCGGTCCTGCTGCGATCCTCCACCTGGTGTGACGCAGGCCACAAGATCGGATCAGTCGGCGGCCGGCACGTCACGCGGCGGCCACCACCTCCAGCAGGTCCGCGAAGGCCGCGAGACTGTGGCCGGCCACCAGGTCGTCGACGTACGGCAGCGCGGCCACGATCCCCGCCTGCACCGGCTCGTACCCCGGCTTGCCGCGGTGCGGGTTCAGCCAGATCACGCGGTG
>DASXRB010000803.1:0-9704 GCA_036506875.1 Kribbellaceae bacterium
GCCGACGTAGGTCCGGTACGCCGCCGTCGCCGTCTCCGCGGTGGTGGCGGCGATCTGGGCGAGGTAGATGTCGGCGAAGTCGAGCGGTACGCGGCAGGCGATGTTGCTGCCGACCTGCTGGGCGACCGAGTCGGCCTGCTCGTAGCGCAGCGGCGCGGTCCTGACCAGGTTGTCCTTGGCCTCGGCGACCTCGTGCTCGGTGAGTCCGTCGCGGGCCCCGATCAGGATCCCTACGGCGTCGGCCACGGCCGCCGAGGTGACCTCGGTGCGCACCGCCCCGGACAGCGAGAACACGCCGCCGCGGCGCGGCGCGGTGAACGCCGACCGGGTGCCGTACGTGTAGCCCTTCTCCTCGCGCAGCACCCGGTCCACCCGGGAGCTGATGCTGCCGCCGACCACGTGCGAAGCGACCGCGGCCGCGCCCCAGACCGGCTCGGAGCGGTCCGGCCCCGGGCAGCCGATCATCAGCTGGGTCTGCACCGATCCGGGCCGGTCCACGACGACGATCCGGTCGCCGGTCAGGTACGACGGCAGCGGAGTCTCCGGGGCCGGCCCGGCCGGTGCCGACCAGTCGCCGAACGCGTCGTCGATCACGGCGGCCACGTCGGTACCACCGGTGTCGCCGGCGAACACGATCTGCGCCCGGGCCGGTCCGAGGTGCTCGCGGTAGTACGCGGCGACGTCGGTGTTCGTGAGATGCCGGATCGTCTCCGGGACGCCGCCGGTCGGGCGGGAGCGTCGTACCGCGTCCTCGAACAGCGCGGCGGAGAAGGCCTCGCGCGCCCGGTAGCCGGCGTTCGCCCGCTCCTGCGCGATCTCGCCGAGCCGGATCGTCACGTGCCGGCCGACGTCGTCCGCGGTGAACGCGGGCCTCGTGACCGCCTCGGCGAGCAGCGCGACCGCCTCGGCCAGGTGCGAGACCGGCACCGAGATCTCGACGTGCACCGCGTCGGTGGTGACGTCCACGCCGTACGCCGCGCCGTGCCGCTCCAGGGCGGCGGCGAAGTCGTTCGCGGAGCGCAGCTCGGTGCCCTCGTCCAGGGTGCGGGCCATCATCGTGGTGACGCCCTCGCGCTCGCGCGGCTCCAGGTGCAGCGGCAGCGCGATCGTGACGCGCACGGTGGCGACGTACTGGCCGGGACAGTCGTAGACGTGCACCGGCGTGCCGGCCCGGGTGGTCACCGACGTGGCCACCGGGAACGTCCACGGGCGCGGCGCGGAGACCGCGGGCGGGGTGGTCAGGGCGGGCGTGTTCACAGCTGCGCTCCAGACATGAACGACGCCGACGACGTCGATTCGGCACGGCGGTAGGTGACCTGGGCGCGCCTGTCCGCGCGGACCCACTCGGCCGCGGCCTGCTGGACCTGCTCCGCGGTGACCGCGTGCACCTCGTCGATGCGGCGGTTGATCCGGCCCGGGTCGCCGAACAGCAGGGCGTTGTGGGACAGCTCGTCCGCGCGGCCCGCGCAGGTCGCGAGCTGCTCCAGCCAGTCGCGCTCGTTCTGCGCCTGCACGGTGCCCAACTCGTCCTCGGTGATCCCGTCGGTGGCGAGCTTCTCGACCTCCTCGAGGATCGAGTCCTCCACCCGGCGCAGGTCGGCGCCGTCCACCGCGACCCCGGTCAGGGTGCCGAACGAGACCCCGCCGACGAGCGGCAGCGCGCCCCCGGACACGGACTGCGCGATCTGCTCCTCGCGGACCAGCCGCCGGTTCAGCCGGCTGCTCTGCCCGGCCGCCAGCACGTCCAGGGCGAGCGCGGCCGCGTCCAGCTCCGGGGTGCCGTCCGCCGGCAGCCGGAACATCATCGTGATCAGGTCCGACGGCACGTCCTCGACCACGTCGTCACGCGCGACCCCGGTGATCGGGCCGACGCTGCCGTCCGGCGCGGCCGGCGGCTGCGGGATCGCCGGGATGTGGCCGAAGTACCGCTTGGCCGCCATGAAGGCGTCCTCCTCCGCCACGTCGCCGACGATCGTCAGCACCGCGTTGTTCGGCCCGTAGTGCTTGCGGAAGAACGCGTGCACGTCCTCGACGGTGGCGGCGTCCAGGTCGGCCATCGACCCGATCGTCATGTGCCCGTACGGGTGGTTCTCGCCGAACGCGATCGTGACCAGCCGTTCGTAGGAGTCGCCGTAGGGCCGGTTGTCGTAGCTCTGCCGCTTCTCCTCCTTGACCACGTCGCGCTGGTTGTCCAGGTTCTCCTGGTTCACCGCGTCGAGCAGGTAGGCCATCCGGTCCGCCTCCAGCCACAGCGCCAGGTCCAGTCCCCCGCTCGGCAGCGACTCGTAGTAGTTCGTGCGGTCGAAGAACGTGCTCGCGTTCAGCGACGCCCCGGCCTGCTCCAGCAGCGCGAAGTGCTCACCCGACCGGACGTTCCGCGAGCCCTGGAACATCAGGTGCTCGAACAGGTGCGCGAACCCGGTCAGGCCCGGCGGCTCGTGCCGCGAGCCCACGTCGTACCAGAGGTTGACGGCGACGATCGGCACGCCCCGGTCCGGGCTGACCACGACGCGCAGGCCGTTGTCCAGCGTCTGCTCGGCGATCGGGTAGTTGAGCGGCATGCAGGCCACCCTACGTGGCGTCCGGAACCAGCGCCGGTCGAACGGCCTATGCTCGGGTCTCGTGACACAGCCCACGCGGATGCGGACCATCCCGTACCAGCCGTTGCAGCTGGGACGCGACTACTGGGTGGTCGACGACGTGCTGCCGGACCCGGACACGGTCCGGGCGCGCTGCCTGGCCGAGGACGACTGGGAGTACGGCGCGCCGTACACGTCCGAGGTGTGGCCGGGGATGCGCTCGATCCCCTGCCTGGAGCCCGGCGAGCTGGAGGCCGTCGAGGCCAAGGTGACGGAGCTGACCGGCGCGGCCAGGCTGTGGGTGCAGCAGACGCGTGACGGCGGCAAGCTGAACCACAACTGCGTGCAGGTGGTCGGCGCCGGCGAGGGCGGCGTGAAGCCGCACACCGACGCGCGGAACCTGTGCCGGTACGCGGCCGTGCTCTACCTGACGCCGGACGCGCCCGAGGAGGCCGGGACCGCGTTCTACCGGCAGCGGATGCCGAGCGGGATGCCCGGCGGCAACATCGTGAAGGCGCCGTACAACAACCTGGTCGAGGCCTTCGGCACCCGGTTCGTGCCGCCGGACGCGTTCGCCGAGGACCTGCGGGTGCCGAACAGGTACAACCGCCTGCTGCTCTACAAGGCCAATCTGATCCACAGCGCCACCGGCTACTGCGGCACCACCCTGGAGGACAAGCGCATGACGGCTGTCTTCTTCTGGATGGCCTAAACGCTTGTACGACGCGACCACCGCGTCGCCCAGGTCTGGAGTGGCGCCAGGGCGGCGAGGAGGTCCTCGCCGAGCGGGGTCAGGTGGTGGGCGCGGGCGGCGTCCTGGGTGACGATGCCGGCTTCGCGCAACTCGCGCAGGCGGGTGTTGAGCACCGTCGGGGAGACCTCGTCGCAGCGCTGCTGGAGCGCTCGGAAGCCGACCGGGCCGTCGCGCAGCTCCCACAGCACACGCAGCGCCCAGCGCCGGCCGAGCAGGTCGAGCGCGGCCATGATCGGCCGCCCGGTCCGCGACCCCCGGACCGCCCCACCCGGCAACGGCGTCTCCCGCACCACGTCCTCCGCTCTCCACTTGCGCTATGGAAAGAGTAGCGGCAATCTGATTGCTACTGAAACAGTAGCAACCCTGGAAGGAGGGGACGTGACGATGACCGGACCGCGGATCGCGCCGCTCGAGCCGCCGTACGACGAGTGCACGCGGCGGTGGCTCGAGAAGTGGATGGTTCCGGGTGTGGAGGCGGAGCCGCTCGCGTTGTTCCGGCTGCTCGCCGTACATCCCGAGCTCGCCGACCGGTGCCGGCCGATGGCGTCCGGGCTGCTAGGCAACGGGCTGCTGCCGACGCGGGACCGGGAGGTGGTGATCGCCCGGACCACGGCGCGGGCGGGCGCGGAGTACGAGTGGGGCGTGCACGCCGTCGCCTTCGGCCCGGCCGTCGGCCTGGACCAGGAGGAGCTCGACGCGCTCGTCACGCAACCCGCCGAGGCGTTCGGCGAACGGACCGCCGTGCTGGTCGCGGCCGCCGACGAGCTCACCGGCACCGCGACGATCAGCGAGCCGACGTGGCTGCGGCTGACCGAGTTGTACGACGACAGGCAGCTGATCGAGCTGCTGCTCCTGGCCGGCTGGTACCGGACACTGTCCACCGTGATCACGGCGATCCGGCTGCCGCTCGAGCCATGGGCGGCCCGCTTCCCGGCCGGTTGAGCCGGGCGGCGGACCGCCTACGACGAGGTGACGGTCAGGCCGCGTCGCTCGCGATCGGGCGGACCGGAGCGAGGGTCCGGCGGCGGGAGCGCTCGCGCATCAGGCCGATGCCGCAGAGGAGCATGCCGAAGACCAGCCAGGCCGACAGCACCAGCGCCGGCCGGGTGATCGCGGCGCCGTCGAAGAACGCCACCGACCGCAGCATCGTGGCGGACGCGCCCGGCGGCAGGAACGTGCCGAGGGTCGACCAACCGCCGGGCAGCATCTCCGGCGCGGTGGTCACACCGGACAGCGGGTTGCCGAGCAGCATCATCGTCGCCGCGCCGAGCCCGAACCCGGCGGCGCCGAGCAGCCAGTCCAGCCCGAGGATCGTGATCGTCCCCGCCCCGATGGCCAGGCTGATCACGCCGGCGTCCGCCCAGTAGTTCCCCTCCAGCGCCCCGATCCAGTACAGCTGCACGGCGGCCAGCGCGAGCCCACCGGCGACCGCGTACGCGAACGCGCCGGCGATCCGCCGCCACCCGGCCGCGACCATCCGGCCCAGCAGGACGGCGCCGAGAATGCCGCCGAGCACCAGTGGCAGCGAGCCCGCGGACAGGCCGGCGCCGCGCGGATCGTCCTCCGGCAGCGGTACCACATCGGTGACGGTGGCCGGCTTCGCGCCCGGCTGGTCCGCGGTGATCCGGGACGCGAGCTGGGTGAGGATCTGCGCCACCGCCGGGCTGCCCGCCGAGGCGGTGAGCATCTCCGGACCGGCCGGGCCGGCCACGATGGCGCCGTACACCTCGCGGTCCTCGATGGCGGTCACCGCGGCCGCCCGGTCGTCGTACACGTGGATCTCGAAGGCACCCGGCGCCGACTGGCCGAGCGCGGCGGTGACCGGCGCGACCGCGCCGGCCGGGCCGGCGATGCCGAGCGGCACGTCGCGCGGTTTCGAGCGCGCCGCCGGCCAGGCGAACGCGATCAGCAGCACGGTCAGGATCGTCGTCAACAACGCCACCACGACGACCGCCGGCGGCCGCCCCCTTGTCTCCTCGGCCATCTCCCTGGCCCTCCAAACCGAATGTTCGTTCTGTATGCCGATCAGACTTCCACCGAGGTCGTCAGTTGTCAAGAACGAATGTTCGTTTTACGATTTCCCTATGCCAAAGGTGACGGACGAGCACCGCGCCGCGCGTCGCAGGCAGATCATCGACGCCGGCCGGCACTGCGTCGCCGACCAGGGCTTCCACAAGACGACGATGTCCGACGTGATCCGCGAGTCCGGCCTGTCGGCGGGCGCCGTCTACGGCTATTTCAAGAGTAAGGACGAGATCGTCGCGGCGATCGCCGACGACGCGCTCGGCAACATCGACGCCGTCTTCGACGCCCTGATCGCCGATCCCGAGCTGACCCCGGTCAAGGCCCTGCGCACGACGCTCGAGCACGTCATCCAGATCGCCGAGCGGCCCGGTGGCGACGTCACCAAGGTGGCCCTCCAGGCCTGGGCCGAGGCTCTGCGCGACGAGGCGGTGATGGCCACCGCGCAGGGTAAGTACCGGCTGCTGCGCGACCATTTCGCCGACATCGCCCGCCGCGGCCAGCAGGACGGCACCATCTCCCCCGGCGTCGACCCGGACCACGTCGCGCAGGCGATGTTCGGCCTCATCCCCGGTTTCGTCCTGCAGCGGCTGATCCTCGGCGACGTCACGCCGGACAGCTACACCGAGGGCTTCGCCGCCCTCCTCGGCGGACCCGCCGAGCGTCAGCCGGACGGGAAGGCGTAACGCGTCTGGCTGTACGGCGCCTTGCTGAAGGCCAGCACCTTCGACGGCGCGACCGCGAACACCAGTGCCGGATGGCTGTCGCCGGCGGTGTCGAGGAACACGCCGTCACCGACCTCGAAGACCCAGTCCAGCTTGTCCGCCCACAGCTGCGCCAGCCGGACCAGGAGCGCACGATCGGTGACCCGCTCCGCGACACCCTCCACCACGATGTCGATCCCGCTGCGGTACGAGCTGCTGCCGGTGGTGAGCACGCAGCGGGCGTCGGCCTCGAGGTTCTTCGCCTTCTGCTCCTGCGCCCCGGTGCAGAAGTGCAGCCTGCCGTCCAGCCACATCGCCGGCAGCGGTACGACGTGCGGCCGGCCGTCGCGCCGCACCGTGGACAGCCAGAACATCTCGGACGACGCGAGCCGTTCGGCGACCTCGGCCCACGGCACCGGCGCCGCTCCCGGCTCGCTGAAGTCCTCCGCCAGTCGCGCGGTCGGCTCGGTCATGCGCCACCCCTCGGCCAGAATCCCAGCCGACATTACGCGGACCCCGCCGGCGAGCGCCACCCGCAGGTCGTCGAGTCGGCCTCCTCCAGCGCGACCGCCGGCCATGAACCGTCGCCGCCGGACGCAGCGCGCACTAGTGTCCTGAATCACCCGGATGAGGGAGGCCGCGATGACCGATCGCACCGCCGAGGTCTGGAAGAACGCCCAGGCGTACGAGGGTTTCATGGGTCGCTGGAGCCGGCTGGTCGCGGCCGAGTTCCTGCGCTGGCTGGTGCCTGACGCGGGCGAGGCGTGGTGCGACGTCGGCTGCGGTACCGGTGCGCTCTCCCAGGCTGTGCTCGAGCGCGCGGAGCCGCGGCGCGTGGTCGGTGTCGAGCCGTCGGAGGGTTTCGCGGCCGCGGCCCGCGCCACCGTCGACGACCCGCGCTTCGAGGTCCGGGCCGGCGACGCGGCACAGATCCCGGCGGCCGATGGCGAGTTCGACCGGGTCGTGTCCGCACTGGCGCTCAACTTCGTGCCGGACCCGGCGGCCGGTCTGGCCGAGATGCGCCGCGTGACGCGCGCCGGCGGCACGGTCGCCGGCTACGTGTGGGACTACGCCGACGGCATGCAGATGCTCCGCGCGTTCTGGGACGCGGCCGTCGAGCTGGACGAGGAGTCGAGCGCGCTGGACGAGGCGGTCCGCTTCCCCGTCTGCCAGCCCGAGCCGTTGCGGGCGTTGGCGACCGGCGCGGGACTCGCCGGGATCGCGGTCGAGCCGCTGCGGGTACCGACCGTGTTCCGCGACTTCGACGACTTCTGGCAGCCGTTCCTCGGCGGCCAGGGGCCCGCGCCGGGCTACTGCGTGCACCTGCCCGAGCGGCGGCGCGCCGAGCTCCGGGACATCCTCGACCGCCGCCTGCCGCGCACCGGGGACGGCCGGATCGAGCTGACCGCCACGGCCTGGGCGTTCCTCGGCACCCCGAGCTGACGACTGCTCTCACCCCTCCGCTGACCCGGTCGTGCGCCACGGGTCGAGCGCGTCGTACGCCGGTTTCCACTCGTCGCGGTAGGCCGCGAGCAGCGGCGGCGGGAGGAGCGCGATCACGGGCGCCGCGCGCTCGGGGCTGCGCCCGTCGAGCAGCCACGGCAGGTAGCGCGGCGCGTCGCCGCCTACACGGCTGCGGCTCCGCTCGCCGAACTCCTGCCACTCCAGCGGCGTCAGTGTGCGGTCGATCAGCGGCAGCGCGTCGGTCTCCTCGTGCGTCAGGTGGCTGGTCAGCACGCGCGTGAGCTCGTCGACCAGGTCGCCGATCCGCTGGTGACCGCCGTCGCGGTCGGCCAGCGCGGCGTCGACCGCCTCCAGCAGCGGGTCGATGGCCGCGTGCTCGGCCTCCATCGCGTCCAGCAGCCCGAGCTCGTCGGTCCGCCCGGCGAGCCGGCCCTGCATGACCGGCCACACCAGGTCGTCCTCCGCCGTGTGGTGCACCCGCAGGAACCGCTTGAACAGCTCCCACCCGGCAGCGTTGCGCAGCACCCGCAGCGGGTCGTCATCGGCCCGCGCGGTCAGCCGGGCCAGATGCGTCAGATCGCGCCGCAGCGCGTCGTGGAACGCCAGCATCATCGTCATGTCGAGCGTGTCGCCCTTGTCACCCACCGGTCTCTCCTTCGTCGATCCCTCGTACGACGCAACCACCTTAAGCATCATCTTGGCTAACCGTCAATATTCCAACTAACAATCTCTCCAACTATCAACGGTTGATACGCTGCGGCGCGGAGGTGAGACGGTGGTGCGGGACGAGGACACGGAGTCGGCGATGGTGACCGGCGCGCCGCCGCCTGCCGCGCTCCGGGACTACGCCGGCTACCTGCTGCGCCGGGTGTTCGCGCAGTTCAGTGCCGACACCTCCGACGGTCCCCCGGCGCAGGACTTCGTCGTACTCAACGCGCTCGCCGACCGCGACGCGCACTCGCAGCTGGTGCTCGCCGAGCAGCTCGGGATCAACCGGACGATCATGGTGAAGCTCGTCGACCGGTTGCAGGACGCGGGCTATCTGACGAGGACGCGGAACCCGGAGAACCGGCGGTCGTACGTGCTGTCGCTGACCGACGCGGGCCGGGCGGCGCTGGACCGGATGCGCGCCGAGGTGGCCGCGCGCGACGCCCGGCTGACGGCGGCGCTGACCACGAAGGAGCGGCGCCGGCTCGACGTACTGCTGGGCAGGTTGCTGCCCGAGCCGGGGCGCCCCGCGGTCGCGAGCACGGAGTACCTGGTGGCACAGGCGAGCAACCGGATCCGGAGGCTCGGGGACGGGATGGTCGCCGAGCTCGGGCTGCGGATGCGGCACTACGGGCCGCTGTCGGCGATCGAGCGGTTCGGGCCGTGCCCGCAGCAGCAGCTCGCGCGGCACCTGGCGATCACCGAACCCGCCGCCGCCGAGATCGTCGACGAGCTGGTGCGGGCCGGACTGGTCGAGCGCGGGCAGGACCCGGACGACCGCCGGCGGTACGCGCTGGAGCTCACCGACCTCGGCCGCGAGCGGGTGCCGCAGCTGCGCGCGGCGGCGGAGCGGATGCGCGGCGAGCTGCGCGCGATGCTCGGGGACGACGGCGAGGCCGAGCTGCGCGTCCTGCTGACGAAGCTGTTACCGGACGGCTGAATCGTTCACCTGAGGTGTGGTGAACTGTCGGGTCCCCCGACTAGGGTCCGCGACATGCGCACTCGTCTGGTCGTCGCCCTGATCACGGCACTGCTCGCGTCCGTGCTGCCCGCCGCCGCACCGGCCGTCGCCGCCCCGGACAACCCGTGGCTCGCGCAGCGGGTGATGAACATGGCGCACGCCGGCGGCGAGAACGAGGCGCCGATGAACACGATGTACGCGTTCAAGCGCGCGGTCGCGCTGGGCGCGGACATGATCGAGCTCGACGTCCAGTCGACCGCGGACGAGCAGCTGGTGGTGATCCACAACGCGGCGGTCGACGAGACCACGAACGGCACCGGCCGGATCGTGGACATGACGCTGGACGAGGTCCGCGAGCTGGACGCGGCGTACTGGTTCGTCCCCGGGCGCAGCGCCGTGCACGGGCTGCCCGACTCGTCGTACCCGCTGCGCGGGATCCGGACCGGGCAGCAGCGCCCACCGGCCGGCTACAAGCGGACCGACTTCGCGATCCCGACGCTGCGCGAGGTGCT
>DASXRB010000804.1:0-5335 GCA_036506875.1 Kribbellaceae bacterium
GCCGTACCTCGACCGGTCGGGCATCTCCGAGAAGGTCACCGGCGACCGCTTCCTCCCGAAGGGCGTTGCCAGCCTCACCTGAGGCCACTTCAACCCCGCAGTCCGCTGGGGGTCGGTGCGGAGCCGGAAGCCCGCTCCGGCCCCCAGCGCTCCACAGAGCCTAGATCAGGCGGGCTGCCGGCGCGGCGTAGTAGGCGTCCGGGTTCGCGCACACCGGGGCGTCGTCCAGGCGGCGGGCGAGCTCGTCGGCGTCGCTGACACGCAGGGCGTCGCCGCGTTCGACGGCGGGGGCCATGTACTCGGCGCCGGCCAGGTCGACCACGACGGTGCGGCAGCCGAGCACCATGCCTTCGAACAGGGCGGTCGTCGAGACGCCGGCGAGGTAGGTGGCCGCGGCCATCAGCTCGTAGGTCGACTCCCCTGGCGTCGCCGAGCCGTCGCCCGCGCGTCCCCCGGACAGCCGCAGGTTCGCCGGGCCGCCGGCGACGCGGCCGTCGTAGTCGGACCGGTGCTCGCTCGGGTGCAGCCGGAACACCACCTCGAGGTCCGGCCGCAGCTCGGCCAGCCGCGCGGCCACCGGCAGCAGTTCCTGCCCGATGGTGCCCTGTGACACGAACACCGCCAGGCGGGGGTTCTTCGCGGACAGGTCGGCCTCGCTCAGGCGCCGCACGAACGGTGCGCCGATCACGCGGCTGGTCATCCCGGCCGGCAGGTCGACGGTCTCGGCCCAGTACGGCCCGAACGTCCACAGCTCGTCCGGCTGGCCCGGCACCTCAGGACGCCCGGGGTAGCTGTACCCGACGTGGTACGGCGTGATCGTGCCGTGCTGCAGCTCCACCACCCGTAGCCCGACGTCGCGTGCCGCGGCCACGACGTGCTGGTGGAAGTACGCGACCACGACGTACACCGTCCGCACCCCACGCCGCCGCAGCAGCCGGCGGTACAGCGCGCGCAGGGTGCGGTGCTTGGCGAACTCCCGCCCGATCAGGCCGGTCAGCGGGATCCGCACGCCGAGCCGCTTGTCCAGCGCGTCCGCGACCGCCGTGACGCGCTCCCGGTCGGCCACCGCCAGGGCGCTGCCCGGTCCCCGGAGCGTATCGCGCAGCCGGCCGCGCACCCCGGCGTACGACGTGAAGAAGTCCAGCGTGTCCGCGCCGGGCAGGGCGACCCCGTTGATGTTGGAGTCCAGCACCAGTGCCCGGTCTCCCAGCTCCGATCTCAGCTGGTCGGAGTAGATCTCGACGCCGTTCAGCTTGCGGTGGTGCGGCACCACGACGGCGTCGTAGGAGCGCCGGCGCAGGAACGGGTTGTGCGCCGCGAGCGCGACCAGGTGCCGGCCGGCGAGGCGCGCCTTGGCGGCCGTCGTACGGCGGACCGGGTGCGGGTCGCCCAGCAGCCCGCCGCGCCGGGTCAGCTCGTGGAAGACCCGCATCCGCACGACCGGCCAGATCGCGACACCGTCGATCCGCCAGGACAGCAGGTCGAGGTCGCGCTCGGTATCCCAGATCGCCTGGCAGACAGCGGCGACGGTGAGGTCGACGATGTCGCCCATGTCAGGCTCTCTTGTACTCGTCATAGTTCACGCCAACCAGACCCGCGAAGCTGCCGACACCGGAGAAGACGCGACGGTAGCCCTTGAGCAGGAAGCGCTTCCGGACGAGCACGATACCGCCCAGCACGTACGCGATCCCGGATGCCACCCGGGCGCCCGCGAGCGCGGTGGTCAGCAGGTACGACGAGCTGCCGGGACGGATCAGCCGGCGGCTGATGGTGTCGCCGCTGCCGGACCGGAACGCGCGCCGGCGCAGCCAGGCCAGCGTCGTCCGCGACCGCGGCACGTCCTCGGTGATCACCGCCTCCTCGCACCACACGATCCGGAACCCGGCCGCGCGCACGCGCAGGAAGAAGTGCAGGTCGCTGGACCCGGTGAAGCGGAACGCCGGGTGGAAGGCCGGGGTCACGGCGTGGTAGACCCGCTGCGCCACCAGGGTGTTGTTCGTGTACGCCTTGTCCAGCTCGTCGCCGGTGCGGTGCTTGCCGGTCGAGTCGTGCACGTCGCTGTGCCGGTTCCAGTCCGGCGCGTCGTCCGGGATCCGGCCCTTCACCGGTCCGGTCACCACGTCCGCGCCGGTCTCCCGCCAGGCGGTGAGCAGCGTGTCCAGCCAGCCGGGCGGCGCCACCTCGTCGTCGTCCACGAAGATCAGCGCGTCGTCGTCCCAGCACAGCTTGACCGACGTCTCCCGCGCGAACGGGATCCCCGGCTCGGGTTCCACCGCCGACGTGACCGGGTACGTCGCGTCCTTGGCCGCCGCCGCGATCACTTCCGCCGCCGAGTTGTCCACGTCGTTGTCCACGACCACGATGCGCACGTCGTACCGCTCCGGCTCGCGCAGCCGCTGCCCGTCCAGGCTCTCCAGCAGGGCCTTCAACAGCTGTGGCCGCCGGTGGGTGATGATCGCGATCGCTACCCGGAGCCGGCCGGCGGACGGCTCGTGGTCGTGTGTGGACAACGGTGTGCCAACCTCGTCTCAGCGGGAGGGGTCGTAGGTCTTGAGGGCGTCGAAGAGATCGGCTTCGGACAGGCCCGCGTACAGGCGCATGTCGTCGGCGCGCTCCTGCGGGTTCCACCCGTCCTCGGCCAGGTGCTCGTACAGTGTGGCGACCTTGTCGATGCCGAGGTCGCGGACCAGGTAGCGCACCGCCAGCCAGCTCACGCCGTACACGTCCTCGCCGGTGTCGTAGAAGCCCTCGTCCGGCGGCAGCGCGGTCATCCGCGGCAGCGCCTGGCGCTGGACGTCGGACTCCCACTCGGCGACCTCGTCGGGGCCGCTGATCTCCTCGATGCCCTTCCATGACACGTACTCGGCGGTGCCCTCGGCCAGCCAGAGCGGCTCGTACCCGCCCAGCCGGACGGTCGCGACGTGGGTGAACTCGTGGGACAGCACGATCTCGTCGGCCTGCGCGAACTGCTTGGGGTTGATCACGACGTACGCACCGGCGAAGGTGCCGTCCTTGGTCACCTCGCCGGGCAGGGTGCTGTACGTACCGGTGCTGCTCGCCGCGGAGTCGGAGTCGTTCCCGGCGAAGTCCGCGCCACGCACCCGCGGGTCCTTGACAGCGATCACGAGGACCGCGCGGCTCCAGGTCCGCGGCCAGAACTTGTTGACGTTGGCGAGCGCCTCCTCGGCTTCCTGCACGAGGGTCTGGCCGAGGCCGGTGCGGCCCCTGTCGACGAGCACCAGGACGCGGTTGCCGCGGTGGATCTCGAGGTTGGCGACGTCCCACGGCTCGCGGTGCGCGCCCTGGGTGAGCCCGGCGTCCAGGTCGTCGTCGTCCACCAGCACCCAGCGGGTGCCGCGCCGGACGAAGGTGTACCCGATCTCGGTCTTGACCGGGACCGGGTCGATGCCCTTGATCCGGTACGTCATCCAGACCCGCACGAGGTACGCCGTCGGGCCGTGCCGGTCCACCACCGCCTGGTCGAACTGCGCCTCGCGCTGCTGGTAGGCCAGCTCCGCCAGGCCGATGTTCACCAGGTTCGCGAACAGCAGCTTCTGCCGCGCGACCAGCCCCTTGGCGGTCGGGTCGACGTCGGCCAGGAACATCTCCTCGTCGACCGCCATCACGGCCGCGGAGCGCCTGGCCAGGATCGAGTCGACCGCGTCCGCGCGCTGCTCGAGGTCGATCTCCGCGGACGACACCGCCGTCCGGCCCGCCTGCGCCTGCTCGGCGCGCTCGCGGTCCCAGACCGCGACGCCGACCCCGCCGGAGACCAGCAGCACGGCCGCGATCAAGCCGCCCCACCGGCGCAGCGGCGGCGTTGGCGTGTCGGTCACGTCGGGTTGTCCTCCGGTCAGCCCTACTGGCACGGCCCGGCCACCTTACTCGCTGACCGCCCAGGAAGGCAGGATCTCACGAGGTCTGCTTCAGCGCGCGGATCAGCCCGGTCTCGGTCATGCCGAGGTGCGTGGCCATGATCCGGTCGCGCTGTACCTGGTCGAACCCGTGCCCGGCCAGGTCGTCGTACAGATCGGCGACGGCGCGCGGACCGTAGCGGCTCATCAGCCAGTCGACGGCGTACCAGCCGATCGCGTACGAGCTCACCACGGACGCGTAGAAGACCTGGTCGGCGGGCAGCCTGCCGACCTTGGCCAGATAGCAGTAGCGGACCTTGGCCCGGTACCGGTCCAGGTCGAGGTCCGGTTCGCCGTCCATCGGCAGGTACTCGATGTAGTCCGCGACCCCCTCGACCAGCCAGCGCGGCGCGTTGCCGCCGTACGGCGCGGTCACGACGTGGGTGAACTCGTGCGCCAGGACGCGCGCGCCGAGGTCGGTGCGGAACCGCGGGTTGACGACCACGTACGACGCGGCGCGCTCGCCGTCGCTGCTCGTCTCCCCCGGCAACGTCCGGTACACCGCGGTCGCCATCGCCACCGCGTCCTCGGCGTTCTTCTCCACCGTGTAGTCGGCGGTGCGCACCCACCGGTCGCGCAGCGCGATCACCAGACCGGCACCCTTCCAGCCGCGCGGCCAGCGGCGCGACACCGCGCGGACCGCCGAGCGGGCGTCGCGGACCAGCGACCGGGCGAGGCGCTGGTCGTCGGGCTCGACCACGACCAGGACGCGGGGTGCGCGCCTGACCATCACCGGCCCGGTGTCCCATGGCTCGCGGTGCGAGCCGAACGGCAGGCTGGTGTCCAGGTCGTCGTCGGCGGTCAGCACCCAGCGACCGCGCAGCTGCACGAACGTGTACCCGACCAGGGTGTGCACGGGTGTGGCGTCGATGTCCTTGATGCGGTAGTCCATGACGACCTGCACGGCGTACGCCGAGGGGCCGCGGCGGTCGAGCAGGGCGGCGTCGAACTGCTCGCGGACGGGTAGGTAGCGCAGCCGGTCGAAGCCGAACTGGACCAGGTTCGCGTACAGGGTGCGCTGGCCGGTGACCAGGCGCTCGTCGCGCCGGTCCACGTCGGCCAGGAACAGGTCCGGGCGGTGCCGCAGGACGGCGGTGGCGCGCCGCTTGAGGATCGCGTCGACGGCCGCGGCCCGCCGGCGCACGTCGATCGATGCGGCCGGTGTGCCGGCCGCCGGGGCGGCGGCGGTGGCTGGCGGTGGGACCTGGTGCCGCAGGGCCTGGTCGGCCGCGCGCATGGTGAGTCCGCCGGCCACGGCGCTGGCCGCCAGCAGGACGGCGGCCAGGCTCGCGGTGCGGCGCAGCGACCGCGTCGGCGGTGCGCTCCGGGCGGCGCCGGCCCGGTTCCGGGCAGGCAACAGCACACTGCGTTCCATGCGTCCTCCTCCTCACGAGGAGCAACGCGACACACCGCGCGGGGGT
>DASXRB010000805.1:0-1611 GCA_036506875.1 Kribbellaceae bacterium
TGAGCTGGTTCGAGACCAAGCCGCTGTTCGGCTGGCGGATCCTGGTGCCGCGCACCAAGGACCAGGCCGGCCCGCTGATGGAGCGGCTGCGGCGGTACGGCGCGGTGCCGGAGGAGGTCCCGACGATCTCCGTGGAGCCGCCGCGCAACCCGCAGCAGATGGACAAGGCGATCCGCGGCCTGGTCGAGGGCCGGTACGAGTGGGTGGCCTTCACCTCGGTCAACGCGGTCAAGGCGGTGCGCGAGAAGTTCGACGCGTACGGCCTGGACGCGCGGGCGTTCTCCGGCCTGAAGATCGCCGCCGTCGGCGACAAGACCGCCGAGGCGATCGAGGCGTTCGGCATCAAGCCCGACCTGGTGCCGTCCGGTGAGCAGTCCGCGCGCGGGCTGGTCGAGGACTGGCCGCCGTACGACGAGCTGCTGGACCCGATCAACCGGGTCTTCCTGCCGCGTGCCGACATCGCCACCGAGACGCTGGTCGCGGGACTGACCGACCTCGGCTGGGAGGTCGACGACGTCACGGCGTACCGGACCGTCCGGGCGGCCCCGCCGCCCGCGCCGACGCGCGAGGCGATCAAGACCGGCAAGTTCGACGCGGTGGTGTTCACGTCCTCGTCGACGGTGCGGAACCTGGTCGGCATCGCGGGCAAGCCGCATGCCGCGACGGTGATCGCGGTGATCGGCCCGGCCACGATGAAGACCGCCGAGGAGCACGGCCTGCGGGTCGACGCGATGGCCGAGCAGCCGTCCGCCGAGGAGCTGGCCGACGCGCTGGCCCGGTTCGGTGCCGACCGCCGCGACGCGCTGGTCGAGGCCGGGGAGCCGGTCACCCGTCCCTCCGAGCGCCGTCCGTCCCGCCGCAAGAGCTAGGCTCGCTGATATGGGAGGGTTCCCCGCTGAACGTCCGCGCCGGCTGAGGTCGTCGGCAGCGGTACGACGCCTGGTCGCCGAGACGACTCTGGAGCCGCGCCAGCTGGTGCTGCCGCTGTTCGTCCGCGAGGGCGCACAGGCGCCGGTGCCGATCTCGTCGATGCCGGGTGTCGTGCAGCACACCCGCGACACCGCGCGCAAGGCGGTCGCGGAGGCGGTCGCGCTCGGACTGGGCGGGGTGATGCTGTTCGGCATACCGGAGCACAAGGACGCCACCGGGTCCGGCTCGCTCGACCCGGACGGGATCCTGAACGTGGCGATCCGGGACGCGGTCAGCGAGGCCGGTGACGACCTGCTGGTGATGTCCGACCTGTGCCTGGACGAGTTCACCGACCACGGCCACTGCGGGGTGCTGGACACCGCCGGCCGGGTGGACAACGACGCGACGCTGGAGATCTACGCCACGATGGGCGTGGCGCAGGCCGAGGCCGGTGCGCACGTGGTCGGGCCGAGCGGGATGATGGACGGCCAGATCGGCGTGATCCGTTCCGCGCTGGACGCGGCCGGGCACACCGACACCGTGATCCTGGCCTACACGGCGAAGTACGCGTCGGCCTTCTTCGGGCCGTTCCGGGAGGCGGTGGCGTCGTCGCTGACCGGCGACCGGAAGTCGTACCAGCAGGACCCCGCGAACCGCCGCGAGGCGCTGCGCGAGGTCCGGCTGGACCTCGACGAGGGCGCG
>DASXRB010000806.1:0-3100 GCA_036506875.1 Kribbellaceae bacterium
GCCGCGGACTTGCGTCGTACGGCGGTCAGCAGGTCGGCGGCGTCCGCGGTGCTCAGCTCGCCGGCGGCGACGCGGTCGAGGATCTCCCGCATCAGCCGGTCGTTGTCGCTGTCGTGTGGGCTCTGGTCGCTCATGCCGTCAAGTCCAGCACCCGGGCCGGGTCAAACCAATCGGGGACGACCCCGAACTAGCGTTTGATCGACCCGGGTTCACCACGCGGGTCAGGCGGCGGTCAGCTCGTCGAGCACGTCGTCCTCGGCGACCGGCGCCTCCTCGGCGACGGCACCGGTACGACGCAGGCCGGGCAGCGAGACCAGCAGTCCGAGCACGGACATGCCGGCGACGACGTACAGGCCGGGGCGGAACGCCGGCATCATCCCGGCCGGCGAGGTGATGCCGGCGGACTTGCTGTCGATCACGGCGGTGACGACGGCGAGCACCAATGCCCCGCCGACCTGGCCGGCCGTGTTCAGCAGCCCGGACGCCAGCCCCTGCTCGTGGTCCTCGACGCCGGCGGTGGCCTGGATGTTGAGCGCCGGGAAGGTGATCGCGAACCCGAGCCCGATCAGCAGCATCGTGGGCAGCACGGTCGACGCGTACGCCGGCTCCGAGCCGATCCGCAGCGACAACGCGTACGCCGCCACGAACATCGACATGCCGAGCACGATCATCCGGCCGGTACCGATCCGGTCCGCGAGCTTGCCCGCGTTCGGCGACAGGAACGCCACCAGCAGCCCGGCCGGCAGGAACCCGAGCGCGGCCTCGAACGACGACCAGCCGAGCAGCGTCTGCAGGTAGAGCGTGCCGATGAACTGGAACGCGATGTACGCGCCGAACACGACCAGGACGGCCAGGTTCGCCCGCCGCAGCGGAGCGAGCCGGAGGATGCCGAGCCGCACCAGCGGGTGGCTGGAGCGCCGCTCGATCACGATGAAGGCGGCCAGCAGCGCGGCGGCGACGGCGAACAGGACGACGGTCCGCGCCGAGCCCCAGCCGACGTGCGGCGCGTTCACGACCGTGAAGACCAGTACCAGCATCGCCGCGGTCACGCTGACCGCGCCCGGGACGTCGTACCCGCCGGCGGCCTCGTCGCGCTGGCCGGCCGGGATCACCCGGATCGCGGCGAGCAGGACCAGCAGCGCGACCGGCCCGGGCAGCAGGAACGTCCAGCGCCAGCCGACCTCGGTGAGCAGTCCGCCGAAGATCAGGCCCATCGAGAAGCCGCTGGCACCGCACGTGGTGAAGATGCTGAGCGCCCGGTTGCGGTGCGACCCCTCCGGGAACGTGGTGGTGATGATCGACAGCGCCGCGGGCGCCGTGAACGCGGCCGCCAGGCCCTTCACGAACCGGGCCGCGACCAGCAGCTCGGGGCTGGACACCGCGGCGCTCAGCATCGACACCACGGCGAACACGCCGAGGGCGGCCAGGAACACCCGGCGCCGGCCGAGCAGGTCGGCGGTCCGGCCGCCGAGCAGCAGCAGCCCGCCGTACCCGAGCACGTAGCCGGTGACCACCCACTGCAGGGCGGAGATGTCGACACCGAGGTCCGCGCCGATCGAGGGAAGCGACATGCCCACCATGGACACGTCGAGAGCGTCGAGGAAGATCACGCCGCAGACCACGAGCAGGACGGCCCACAGGCGGCCGGTCCAGCGCTGGCCGTCCGCCAGCTGCCCGGGCGTGATGGTTGAGGGAGGTGATGCGGAAGTCATGCCGACGAGCATTCCATGCACATGCAACTAATGTCTAGGCATTATTTGCGTTTGCATTCCATGCATGTGCATGTGATAGGGTGCGCCGCATGGGGACCAAACAGGCGACCGTGACCCGCGCGGCCGCGCCCAGCCCGGATGTCGCCGAGTGGCGTGACCTGCTCGCGCGGTACGCCGTCGTGAGCTGTGCACTGGAGCGCGAGCTGCAGGCCGGCCACGAGCTCGGCCTGAGTGAGTACGAGGTGCTCGAGCGGCTCGCCGAGGCCGTCGACTGTCCGACGATCCGCGCTCAGCAGCTCGCCGAGTCCGTGCACCTCAGCCAGAGCGCGCTGTCCCGGGTCATCGCCCGGCTGGAGAAGGCCGGCCTGGTCGAGCGCACCATGTGCTCCGAGGACCGGCGCGGCATCTACGTCCAGCTGACCAGGGCCGGCGCCGAGCGCCAGGCCCAGGCCGCCCCCACCCACCGCGCCGTGCTCGCCACCCACCTGCACTGAGTCACTTCAGCAGGAGCTTGCCGAGGCGCTTCGAGGCGACGTACATGCCGAGGGTGCCCATCGCGGCGAGATAGACGGCGTGCCACGCCAGCCCCCAGCCGACCGATCCCGTGGTGAGGGCGCGCAGCAGGGCGACGCCCTGGTAGAGCGGCGTCGCCTCGACCACCCACCGCAGCGCGCCCGGGTAGGTCTCGAGCGGGTAGAAGGTGGCCGAGAACAAGAACATCGGGATGATCGAGACCTGCACGAACTCGAAGTCCTGCCAGCTGCGCATCCAGGTGGTGAGCGCCATCCCGGCACCGGCGAACGCGTACCCGATCAGCACCGAGACCGGCAGCGCGAGCACCGCCCACCAGGAGCCGATCAGGCCCATCGCCAGCATCACCACGACGAACATCGCCGAGTACGCGGCGCCGCGCAGCAGCGCCCAGGTCACCTCGCCGGTCGCGACGTCCCACGGTCGAAGCGGGGTGGCGAGCACCGCGTCGTACAGCTTGGCGTACTTCATCCTGAAGAAGATGTTGTACGTCGAGTCGAAGACCGCGCCGTTCATCGCGGAGGACGCGAGCATGGCCGGGGCGACGAACTCGGTGTAGCCGATCGTCGTACCGTCCGAGAGGCGGAACTCCCCCACCAGCGCGGCCACGCCGACACCGATCGACAGCAGGTAGAACAGCGGCTCGAAGAAGCCGGACACGAACACGATCCAGCCGCGCCGGTAGACCAGGAAGTTGCGCTCCACCAGCTTCCAGCCGCCGGCGGCCTGGAGCGGCACCGGCAGCACGCGGGTCGTCAGCGTTGCCACGGTCAGCTCACCAACCTCTTGTCCAGGCCCCTGATCGCCGCCCAGGTACCGAGCCCGAGCCACAGCGCCAGGTACACCAGGTGCCCGAG